>JAAETT010000339.1 GCA_024228115.1 bacterium | reverse complement strand
GCGCACACTGCGCTTCGAATGGATCCATTTGCCGGCGCGAATCGCTCGGCCTCAGGGGCGCGCCGAGCTGCGGATCGCTGCCGAGGCCTCCACCCGCCAACGATTCAATCGGGCCATCGAACAACTCGCCGCCTGACCCGGACCGATACCCTCAGGGGCCCGGATCCAATGACGGATTGGGGCTAGAAGACGATCTGCTCCTCCACCAGGCGGTCGATCTCTTCCGGCTCGATGCCGACGACCTCACCCAGAACGTAGGCGTTGTGCTGTCCGAGCAGGGGGCTGGGCTCGCTGATCTCGACGCCTTCCATCCGCCAGGGTGGGCGCACGACGCGCAGCGTTCCCAGGTGCGGATGCCCGATCGAAACGAACGCCTCGCGCACGGCCAGGTGCGGATCGTGCGCCAGACTCGTCCCGCTCTGCACGCGTGCTGCTGCGATGCCCGCCGCCTGGAGCACGTCGACCACCTCCTCCGGCGACCGCGCGCGCGTCCAGGCCTCGACGCGCTCGTCGAGCCGGTCTTCGTTTCGCTTGCGGCCGTGTGCCGTCGCGAACTCCGACGCCAGGAGCTCGGCGTCGTCCATGAGCTGCGCGAAGGACTCCCACTGCGGGTCGGTCTCCACGGCAATCGTGACCCATTCGCCTTCGCCCCGGCACGCGTAGCAGCCGTGGGGTGCCATCCAGTCGTCCCGATTCCCCATGCGCCCCGGCACCTGACCGCTCAGCTGATAGTCGAGGAACGCGTGGCCCATCATCGCGCTCATCACCTCGGTAGACGAGAGATCGATCTCCTGGCCCTCGCCCGTGCGGCGGCGGTGGTGCAACGCGGCCAGCACCGCGAGTGCCGACGCCGTCCCGACCCGTAGATCCACGGAACCGCTCAGCGAGCTGGGCGGCAGGTCCGGATGCCCGGAGATGCTGGCGATGCCCGAGAGGCAGGCGAAGGTGGGCGCGTACCCCGCGTAGCTGCCCTCCGGCCCGGTGGCGCCCACGGCCGACGAAGAGAGCATGATCAGGTCGGGGCAGACGGCGGCGAGGTCCGCGTAGCCAAGCCCCATGCGCTCGAGCACGCCCGGCCGCATGTTCTGGAGCACCACGTCGCACCTGGCCACGAGCTTCTTGACGAGGTCGCGCCCCCCCCTCGGTCTTCAGGTTCAGCGTGACGCTGCGCTTGCCGAGGTTCAGGTCGTTGAAGACGGGGGATGCGTCGTAGTCACCCGAGAGCGACCCCGCCGTGAGCGAGTGGACGCGTGCGTGATCGAGACGCGCGCGGCTCTCGATCTTGATCACCTCGGCGCCCAGCATCCCCAGCAGCAGCGCCCCCTGCGGCCCGGCCCAGGCCCATGTGAAGTCGGCGATGCGAACGCCCTCCAGCGGGCGGCGCAGCTCGGTGGAGGACGTCACCGCGGAGGGTCGGCACCGATCCGGCGACGCTTCGAGCTCGGCCCGGATCTCGTCGTCGTGCTCGCCGAGCAGGGGCGCGCGCCTTCCCACCCAGGCGGTCTTCGACGCGCGGAAGGGTGCGGTGGGCATGGAGAGGGTTCCCGCACGGGGGTGATCGACGTCCCGGAAGAAGCCGCGCGCGCGGGGCTGCCGCCAGGCCAGCACCTCTGCGACGTCGCGCACGGGCGCCGCCGGCGTGCCCTCGGCCTGGGCGAGGTGGTAGATCTCCTCCCGAGTATGCTCGCGCCCCCATTCCTCCTTGCGCGCCGAGACCTCGTCCACGTGTGTCGTGCGCGCCTCGGCCGTCGCGCACCACTCCTCCCGCGCCCATGCCGGGCTGCCCATGGCGCGCACGAGGCCATCCCACTGGTGAGTCTCCAGCGCCGTGAGCATCACCCAGCCATCGCGCGCGCGGCTGAGGCCGCCCGGCCCTCCCCGTTTCGGGAAGGGGTCCGGCTCGTTGGCGAATCGCCCGATGGCCACACGCTCGAGGCACATCATCGCCTCCTGCTTGGAGCAATCGACGTGCTGCCCGCGTCCGGTGCTCGCCCGGGCATGGACCGCCGCCAGCGTTCCGAGCGCCGCCGTGAGGCCCGCGTCGTACTCGCCCAGGTAGCCGCCGCCCCGCGCCGGGGCGCGCCCGTCTGCGCCCAGCGGGGCGAAGGGCGATGCGTGGCCCCCCGCGTGGTAGAGGTTCAGGTGCTGGCTCGTGTGTCGAGCGTTCGGGCCGTCCTGACCGAAGGGCGTCAGGGACGTGACGATCAGGCCGGGGTTGCCAGCGGCCAGGGTCTCGTAGCCCAGGCCGAGGGCTTCGAGGGTGCCCGGCGCGCGGTCCTCGACCAGGACGTCCGCGCCAGCCGCCAGCCGTGTGAAGAGCGTCCGATCCTCCTCGCGCGTCGGATCCAGGCACAGTGAACGCTTGCTGGTGTTGAGGTAGAGAAACGTGCCACTGCGCTCGGGGTCCAGCGCACCGTCGACCGCGGGACCGCGGAGCCGCGATGGGTCGCCGCCGTCCGGCGATTCGAGCTTGATCACGTCGGCGCCGAGATCGCCCAGCAGCTTCGCACAGTATGGGGCCGCCACGCGCTCGCCCAGCTCCAGCACCCGGAGCCCCCCAAGCGGCCCGGCCTCCTGCTCATTTCGCTCCTCGTTCCGATTCGACATCCGAACGAACATTGCGCAGTGCCGGGCCCGAGTCGACTCGTCGGGCCCGTGGCTCCCGCGCCCGCCCGGCTCAGCGCTGGCGTCCCTCCTGGAGAGCGCTCCCTCCAGCGACTTCCGGCGGCATACATGGTCTCGTTGCGTTGACACCTCCGGAGGGGCGCGCCATGCGGAGTGGCAGCTCGCTGGGCGGGGGCCTGACCGCAACGATCGCGTCGGGGCCATCACCGGGACCGCGCTGTCGGGCGGGGGTGTCGGCCGGTGTCGCGCTACCGTCTGCCGATCATGAACGGACCCGTGAAGAGAGACCGGTTCCTGTTCGCCGCCCACGATGCGGTGAACGTGACCGTCTTCCTGGTCGTGCTGGCGCTGCCCCGTGTGGATCCCGGCCTGCTGGTGCAGGACTACATGACCGGGAAGATCCTCCACCTGCTCGGGCTCGGGTGGTTCTTCGCTGGGCTGATCGTGGCCACGGCCGTGGTGAGCCGCTTCGTCTGGATGCAGCCGGCGCTCGATCACCAGAAGCTCGCCTGGGGGTACCGCTTCATCCTGGTGCTCGAGCTGTTCTGCATTCCGAGCATCGCGCTCATGGCCTACGGCGGGATGTCGGTGGTCTCGTTGATCGGGGGGCTCGACGCCCAGCCCTGGGCCTATCAAGGCTACCTGTTCCTGTTGCTCTCTCCGGCCATCCTGATGATCACACCGCGCTTCGTCCACAAGCGCCTGATCAAGAACCCCGCCGTGGAGATCGAGCGCGAGCGGCGCGTCGCGTTCATGATGGACTGGAGCTTCATCGCCGTGATGACTCTCCTCTTCGGGAGCCTCACTGTCTCGATGGTCTGGAAGACAGCTCTCTTCTAGGGCGTCACGAGCGCGGCGCGCGGCGCATCGGCCAGATCCTCGGGCCGTCATCGGCCACCTTCAACTCGTGCGTGATCTCGAAGCCGTGGCGGAAGTAGAAGCCGTGGTTGCGCGCGGTCGAGGATTCGAGGTAAGCGGGGAGGCCCTCGCGATCGCAGGTCTCGAGCACGGGCGCGATCGCTTCGCCGCCGAGCCCCCGGCCGCGGACCTCGGCATGGGCGCCGAGCACGAAGAGGTAGAAGTGCGGCTCCTCGCGCTTTTGCACCTGCAGGGCCCGACCGAGCCCACCGAGCGCCTCCGGCGCCCTCTCCGCGCCGACGAGCTCGACGGTGAGCTTCGCCATGCGCGGCCCCCAGAATTCGTCGAAGATCGCGACGTCCGGCGGTGACCAGATCGCCGCCGCCCCGTTGTCGCCCGCGCTGTAGACGTGGCCCTTGGTGAGCCCGAGCTGGAGGTTGAAGTGCATCCAGCGGCGCAGGTTCTCACCGCGCGTCTCGGGGTCGGCGAAGAGCCACATCATCACCGGATCCTCGCTGAAGGCGCTCAGCAGGGTGTCAGCGAGCTGCGGGAGATCGCGCTCGAGGGCGTGGCGTGTCGGGGAAGGCGTGGAGTCCATGGAATCCTCAGCGTCCGATGGTGGCAGTCAAGGCGACGATCTCGGCGGCGGCGCCGTAGCTCCCTCTCACCGGCGCTCGTCGCCGGCCAGCTCGAAGCCCTCGAGGTAGCGGATGTAGGACGCTTCGAGTCCGTGATGTCGCGCGCCGTTCAGGATGAGCCCCATGTAACGCGCCGACGGCTTGCGGTCCGCCTGGCCCCGCGGCGACTGGTAGGTGAACGCGGCGAGGCCCCCGCCGTCTTCGAGGGCGAGCTCGATTTCGATGCGGCGGTACGCGCCGAGGGGGACACCCTCGGTGAGGTCCAGCCATCTCGCCGCCCGGTCAGTGATCCGGTAGGCCACGCCCGACACGCTGGCCTCCACCGCGGTGGCGACGTTTGCCGCACCGCGCTTGCCCCTGCCAGCGGGGAGGTCGAAGACCAGCCGGTAGCCGTCGAGCCGGGCACGCCGCACCTCGAGGGGACGCATGCGCCGACGTCCCTCGAACGTCCGCGGATCGAGGTTGCTGCCGTAAGCGAAGTACCAGGCCACGTCGGCTGCCCAGGGTAGCGGGCCGGCGGGGCAAGCGCGGCCTTGCGCTACGGCGGGCCGAGACCTGCGCCGACGACATGTACCTCTGCTGCATGATCCCAAACTTGCGCGCCCCGTCGCTCGTCGTCTGGCCCTTCGCTAGCTCGACCTCGGATTCTCGAAGCTTGTGGATGATCTGCTCCGGTCTGTGCAACTTCCAGGCATCTGCTCTCTCCTGCGTCGACCTGAACCATCTGGCTGGATCGATCTTGGCAGGGATTCTCCCAACAGGCCGTTGAAACAGTCCAACATCGGGCCAACCATGCAGCTGTTGCAGCCATGCGATCGAACGCAGACAGCCCACAGGGTGCTGGCTGCGGCGTAAGTCAGCTATTCTGCAACAGCGCTTCCTGGGTTCTCACCCCGTACGCCGTATCCCGTTCCCAGACGAAGAGGCGAGTTGGCCGCCGGGTCGACCAGGATGTTGATCCGCCTGAAGCCGCTCGCGGATCACGCGCACGACGGTTCTGCTCGGAGGTCACTTGAATGAAGATGCTGCACAACGCCACGATTCGTGAGCGCTACGACGTGGTCGTGGTGGGGGCCGGTATCGGCGGGCTGACCTCGGCCGCCCTGTTGGCCAAGAACGGTTTCGATGTGTTGCTGGTGGAGCAGCACTATCTGCCGGGCGGCTGTTGTTCGGCCATCCGTCGCAATGGCGTCACCATGGATGTGGGCTCGACCGTGCTCTACGGCTTCGGTGAAGAGGGCCTCAATGCTCACCGCTACGTGATGAACGAGCTTGGCGAAGACATCGACATGATCCGTCGCGAGTCCATGTACAGGCTGCACGTGGGCAAGCGGACCATCACCTTCTGGTACGACTTCGAGCGCTTCGCCACGGAGATGGCACACCTCTTCCCCCACCAGGAGAAGGAGCTGCGCGCGTTCTTCGACTACGGCCGTCGCATCTTCGAGTCCATCGTCACGGGCACGGACTACATCGTGCCCATGACCGAGGTGTCGCCCGAGCGCATGACGGAGCTGGGCGGCCCCTCTCCCGACATCATGGAGTTGACGAAGTGGATGGGGAAGTCCGGGCTCGACCTGTTCGAGCACTTCTTCTCTGACACCGAGCTGATCGCTTTCTTCGACATGCTCACACGCACCTTCTCGTACGTGGACGCGTCGGAGTGTCCGGCGATCCTGTCGCTGACCATGTTCGCGGACAACCACATCGGTGGTGCGTTCTATCCGCAGGGCTCGCCACAAATGCTCCCCAACAAGCTGGAGCGGGCCATCGAGCGTCACGGCGGCACCATCCTCTACCGCAACGGCGTGGAGGAGGTACTGATCGAGGAGGGGCGCGCCACGGGGGTGCGTCTCGCCGACGGCACGGTCGTGCGAGCGGAGCGCGTGGTGGCCAACTCCACGATCTGGAACCTGTACGGCAGGCTGGTGCGCGAACAGCACATCGATCCAGCGCGCATGACCTGGGCCCAGAACTTCAAGCCTAGCCACAGCAACGTGATCCTCTACATCCAACTCGACCGCTCCGTGCTCCCGGATGACCTGCATCCCATGGAGGTGATCATCGAGAACCCGGAGGACGTGGACGGCCACGGTGTGACCATCTACCTGCCGTCCTTGATCGATCCGAGCCTGGCACCCGACGGGATCTGCTCGGTGACCGTGACCTGTGTGTCCACCGAAAAGTGGCCCGCGCCCGATGATCCCAGCTACCGCGACGACGCCTACGCCGCCCGGAAGCAGGCGGCGGCAGACCACATCATTGCGCGCATCGAGAAACGGATCCCCGGCTTTGGCGCAGCCATCCAGGGGATGGAGGTGGCCACCCCCACGACGGCGGAGCGCTTCACTCTCCGCAACTGGGGCACGGTCGGTGGCCCCAAGCAGATGCTGGGCCAGGACCTGGGGAATCGTCCCCCGGCAACGACGGACTGGAAGCACCTGTACCTCGTAGGCGACTCCACCGTGATGGGCCTCGGGGTGCTGCCGGCCACCATGTCGGCGGTGGGTGCCGTCAATTTGATCCTGCGCGAGCAGGGCCGGCCGGAGTACATCGTCGAGGAGCAGACTGCGCAGCACGTGCATATCGGCCCGGGCAAGGCGCTGCCGCCACGGCAATCGCCCCAGCAGCCCGTGCAGTCGACCCTCCAGGCGATGCGCCTGGCGCGTGAATGCCAGCACTGCGAGAACGCTCCCTGCATTCAGGCCTGTCCTGCCGACATCGATCTCGTGGGCTTCATGCGTCGAGTAGAGTCGGGCAACTTCACGGGTGCCGCCGCTTCCATGCGCGAGATGAACCCGCTGGCGGAGATCTGCGGCAACGCTTGCCCTGCGGAGAGCACTTGCGAGGAGGCCTGTATCCACAACGGCATCGACGGGCAGCCCGTGCGCATCTCGGACGTGCACGCGTTCATCTGCGAGCAGGAGCCGCCCGTGCCTCAGCCGCCCTCCGAGCTCAAGTCGCAGCGCGTGGCCGTGGTCGGTGCGGGGCCGGCGGGGCTCACGTGCGCCCACTTCCTGGGCACGCTCGGCTACCAGGTGGACATCTTCGACCAGAACGAACAGCCGGGAGGGCTGCTGCGACACGCCGTGCGTCCCGACCGCTCGTCCGACGCCATGCTGGAGCGCGAGCTGCGCATCATCGATTTGCCCAACGTCAACGTACGCGGCGGCTGCGCGCTCGGGCGAGATGTGCGCCTGCCCGACCTGGAGAAGGAATACGATGCCGTATTCATGGCGCCGGGCCTGTGGTCCGGGCGGACCCTGGCCATCCCCGGTGCCGAGCATGCCACCGATGCGCTCAGCTTGCTGCGCGAGCGGCGCACGCGCGGCACCATCGAGGTGGGCGAGCGGGTGCTGATCGTGGGTGGCGGAAGTGTGGCCTCGGATGCCGCCTGTGCGGCCCTGGACGCCGGGGCAGGACAGGTGACGATCGTGTGCCTGGAACAGCCAGAAAGTGTGTGCATGCTGCCTTCCGAGCAGCGCGAGCTCCAGGAACGGGGCGCGAGTCTCCAGTTCGGCTGGGGCCCGCTGCGCGCAGAGCAGGGGGCGATGGTATTCGCGCGATGCACCGCTACGCATGACGCACAGGGGCGCTTCGGGCCCACACTCGACGGGGCCGATACCTGCAGCGTTCCCTTCGACCAGCTGGTGTATGCCGTGGGGCAACAGGCGGAACCCGGCCTCGCTACCCATCTACAGAACACGCTCGATCAGCCGGTGCCGCTCGCAGTGGACACTGACACCCAACGCGTCCCGGGTCGCGAAACTCTCTATGCGGGCGGCGACATCGTGCGTGGAGCTGGCACGATCGTCGAGGCGGTGGGCGATGGCCGGCGCGCTGCCCGCGCCATCGACGCTGCCCTCGCCGCCAGGTGATGCTCGTGAGTTGCCTTGCAACGGAGCGACGCGGCCCGCCCCCGGCCCGGCTGTCACCGCGGGCTACTGCGGCTCGATGTAGTTGAGCGCCAGCGCCGCGCGCTTGTCGAGGCTGTTGATGAACGGCAGCGCCTCTTCGCGGATCATGTGCCGAAGCCTCGGAGTCATCCAGGCCAGATGCTGCCGCTCCTCCACACTCGACCCGCGCAGCCGATAGAGCAGGTTGGCCATCAGCTGCTCTCGGACGCCGTCGAAGTTCACCTCGTGCATCATCTCGTCGAAGACGCCCTGCCCGCTCTCGCCTGCGAAGATCTGCCGGATGATCTCGCCCTTGTCGACATCCCAGTTCTCGCCAAGGTCGAACAGGAACGAGCAGTGTTGGCGCAGCCCTTCGAACCAGGCGTGGTCGTTCATCAGCTTCCGGAGGCCGAGCGCTGGGCCGAGCTTCAGCGCGGCGCGAAGCACCTGCGGCACCAGCTCTGCGACGTCGAAAGGATTGCTCGAGCTGACCTCGAGGTTGTGCATGTTCTTGAAGTCGCCCACCGGAAGGCGCGTCCCATCCAGGGGAACGACTCCGTCCTTGGGATTTCCGATCGAAATCGCCGAGCAGTCGAAGGGAATGAACGCGCCGCGCAGGGTCTTCAGGAACGCACTGCCGTGGAGCATCTGGTCCACACCGGGAATCCACGTCTTCACGGCGCACCGCACGCCGTCCCAATGGAGGGCCTTGTAGCGCCTGCCGTCGATCCCGGGCGGACTCCGGTCGATGCCGTCGAACGGAGCACCGAGCCCGATGGCCAGCGCCACGGGGCTGTAGCGGTGGACACGGCCACTGCGGGGCGAGTAGAAGAAGCGCCGCGAATCCTTCACGCGGACCTGGCGCATCCCGAGCTGCATCGCGCGGATGGCGACGAGACCACCCTGGCTGTGCCCGATCAGGAACATCCGCGGCGCGATCGCATCGAAGACGCGATTGACGATCTTCAGTGCGGTGTCGTCGGCGATCGGGGTGGGAATGCCATGATCGTCCACCACCTGGTCCGGGATGAAGGATGCGAATTCTGCCCGGAAGCGACCCTCGAGATCGACGAAGCGGCTCGCCGTCGAGGATCCCTGTAGCCAGGCAAGCGGGGCTTCGGGGATCGCCGCGCCCTCCTCCGCGAGTCGTTCGATGAAGCGCGTCTCTGCCATCTGGACCGCGATCTGCTGTGCGATCGGCGAGTCGTCGAGGTAGAAGATCTCCCGGATCACGTGGGGTCGGTCGCAATCGCGCCCCGCAGAACTCGCCAGGTGATGGAGGATCTGCTCGATCGCATGCTTGAACTTGACCGCCCGCGTGATGTGGACCTCTTCGAGCTTGCGCCTGGAGTTCTCCTCGAGATCCTGCGCCGTCATGACGCCCAGATTGGTCCGGTTGGCGACCCGGCGGACCTTCTGCTCACTCTCGAAATGGTCGGTGAGGCCCTGGCCGGTGGAGGCTGGACCGAACGTCCCCGCGATGAACTCGATGAGGTAGTTCTTCGGCAGGATCGACGGGCGCGGCGGCCCATCCGGCGGCACGCTCTTGTGTGGGCCGTTCTCCCCGTTTCCGGAGAACGAGGCCATGGCACGATCGACGGCCTCTCGCCAAGGGGCTGTGGGCATCGGGAGCTTCCGCGGGGGAGAGTTTGCTGCTTCGAGAGCGCTCGCCATTCTAGCCGCTGGTCCGCACGAGAGCTGGCCGCCGCCGGATCGTGCCCCCCCCGGGGGGCGGTGCTCACCGTGAGATCGCTGATCGACACGTTTCAGGCCTGATCGATGGCGAAGACGATCGATCACCGCGCTCGCGCACGGCACCTCCGTCCTCACGCTCGCTTCGGGCGTCGCGCGCCTTGCCGGCCTGAGCTGAGAGAGCCCTCTCGGGAGCTCAGCGTAAGAAGGGCACCAACCGACCCCAGGCTCGAAGCCTGGTGCTGGATGTCGAACCACCGGACAACGCAGCTCGAAGAGCCGCCCGCATCGAGGCGTCACGAGGTCGAAACCGAGCGTTCAACCCCAATTCCAGGCGCAACCAAAGCGCGGACCCGAGCACCTCCAGTTGGTGAACTCCCAAGCGAGTCCAGAAGGTTGGGACGGGTCGGACGGGGCTCGAAAGCCCAGCTCGACTATGCCCGGTTGACGGGAGTCTTCGCGTATCTCGTGGACTTCTCCAACGCCGGGAAGCCAGCGTGGCGCGAACAAGCCACTCGTCGCAGCAACCATGCGCAGCAACGCGCGGGACCAGACACCGCCATGGTCAGAATTGCTAAGCAAATTCAAGCGGTTATGGCGGGGCGGGTGGAACTCGAACCCGGCGATCCGCCGAAGAGCCCCGGAATAGAAGGGCTTCGTCCAGGGTATCGAGGGGCGTCCCGGGCTGCCGCGCCGCCTCCGGGGGTCTGGCTTGACGTTCCACTCCCGCCTGTGTCGTGGCGCGGGGCTCGCCTCGGCGCTGCTTGCTCACGCAAAACTCACGCCGCTGGCGACAACTCGGATGCCACCCCGGCCTTCGTCGCGCCACATATCAGGTACAGCGCTCCCGCTGCTCCTGGAGATCTTCATGCGGCTTCTGCTCCGGTCCACGCTACTGGTCCTCGTTCTGGGCCTGGCTTCCGGCTCGACGGCCCACGCGGCCAACTTTGCCTACACGGTGCAAGGCACCCTTGGCCAGTTCACCGGCGGGGGGCTCCTCGGCAACCAGCCGACCCCCTTCGACGTCCAGGGCCCGTTCGACATCGGCGACGCCTTCACGTTCACCTTCGAGGTCGACACCAATGCGCCGGTGCTGGCCGCGGGCGGCAACCAGTCCGCCTACACGGACGCGATCCTGAATCCCCGGCTCGCGGTCACCGGCGCGAGCCAGGTCTCCGTGATCCGCGCCGATGCCACCGCGGTGGACGAGCGCCAGTTCGGGCAGGCCACAGGCGGCGACGAGTGGGAGTTCCGGGTCGCCGGCGGCTCCACCAACTTCTCGAACGACGTGCCCATCCTGATGGCCCTCGACCCGAACACCAGCGCCCTGGTCTCCTTCTCCTTCTCCGACCTGAGCTTCCTCGTGTTCCCGCCCTTTGCCACGAACTTCTTCTCGCAGTCGCCGCCGGAGCTCGTCGCCCCGGACCCCGCCGACATCTTCGGCCGACAGCTGATCGCGTCCTGGTTCCAGCCCTCGACGTTCGAAGTCATCAACGCCGAGTTCACGGCCACCAGCATCACGCGGACCGTCGTCCCCGAACCGGGCGTCGGGGCGCTCACGCTCTTGGGCCTCGCACTTTTGTCACTCGGGCGGCGCCGCGGCTGACCCCACCGCCCCTGGAGTGGCGCTGCGCTAGCTCCGCCCTGCCCGTGAGAGATAGGGAAGACGGCGCGATCCGACCGCCTGGGCGCCTGACCTTCAACCAGACGCCGTCCTAGGGAAGTGATCTCGCAGGAAGACGTTCAGGTACGAAGCCGTGGATGTCCGCCCGCCGCAGAGCCGGGGTGATCCCTTGCTCGGCCGGGAGGGCGGCGAGGTCGCACACGCGCTCCGCGAAGCCTCCCAGAGATCGAATCTCATCGAAGAGACCGGGAATCGCTAGGACGCGGCGGGCCACACTTCGTGCGTCCTGAGGACCGCCTGATCGCGCGGCCCGCATCTGCTCGACGTGGGGATCGGCGATCCGAGTCGAAATGGCGCCCGTCACGATGCGGATCCACGCCGCGAAGATCAAGGCGAAACGGTCTGCTCCCCTGCCACCCAGGTCCAGGACGCTCGGGAGGAGGAGCGCGCGGAGCTTGAGGGAGCCACTGCTGGCCGTCTGGATCGCCAGATGCCGACCTGGTCGACGGCGTGTCTGCCGGCACTGTGGACAAGGCGGAAGTTGCGGTCTTGTTCCGCCAGAACTCCGCCAGCCAATAGTGGCACCGAATTCATCAGGCGACTTCGCGGCACGCCGGGAGGGAATCGAATCCCCGACCCCCAGGTTCGAAGCCTGAAACGACCCCCAAAGAAATCGCGGGGTTAGCGTGTCGCGTCCGCACACAGCGGCAGGGGCCGGCACAGAGCAGCACCGAGACGGCAGTGAAATCCGAACACGGCTGTATACGGCAGCGCCCAGAGGCCTTGTTTCACCGCACCCGCGTGCCACTGCTCATGTGGTTCTGGGCGATTTTCTTCCTGGCACGACACAAGAAGGGGATCTCCGCGCTCCAGCTCCAGCTCCAGCGCGACACGGGCGTAGGGAGCTATCAGACCGCCTGGACGATGCTCCACAAGCTCCGCTCGGCGCTGCGTCGCGGGCCCGCGCCTCGACTGGTGGGACTCGTAGAGGTCGACGAGGCCTTTGTGGGAGGCCGCGAGCGAGGGCGACGGGGCGGTCGTGAGGTGCTGAACAAGAGCATCGTGGTGGCGGCCGTGGAGCAGCGCGCTCACTCGGCCGGCCGGGTCCGGCTCGAAGTGCTGAAGCGTCTCCGCTTCGAGGAGAATCTGGGCCCCTTCGTCCGGGGCACGATCGACGCCAGCAAGGCCACGGTTCGCACCGATGGCTACGCCGGCTACGTCGGTCTGGAGGCCGAGGGCATACGCCACGAACGATGCATCCAAGGCAGCGACCGCGCTCGCTCGTCCGAGATCTTGCCCTGGGTGCACACGGTCTTCGGCAACCTCAAGACCTGGCTGCGCGGCAGCTTCCACCGTGTGAGCGGGAAGCACCTCCAGCTCTACCTCGATGAGTTCGCCTACCGCTTCGATCGCCGATGGCGCGAGGGCGAAATGTTCGGCTTCATCCTCGCCCGCGCCGTCCACGGCGAGCCCTGGCCCTACCACCGTCTCACAGCAGAGTCAGTCGGATAGGCAGGAGCGATCTAGCGGGCGCAGGAGGCCGCAGGCAGGCGCAATGGGCGGTACTACGACGGCCGCGGCGCGCGTATACGGCATCCAACTTCCCCACCACTTTCTGCGCGAACGCGCAGCTAAGCTACGAGACCCAGAGAGCAGCCTGCAATCCGAGGGAGAGGGCGATGTCGGTCTCGAAGAGACGCCAGAGGAAGCGCTCCGCCGAGCGACTTCGGGGCTCCACGGAGCCGCTCGACTTAGACAAACTGCTCGACGCACTCCCCGACCTGCTCCGGCGAATCGACGTTGTGCTTAGCGACCCACACCTCCGCCAAGCCGCCTACGTTCAGGAGCTCGCCGCTTCGCTCGACGAGTTCAGCGGCTCGGCTCGGAGAATGTGGCGCGGTCAGACCGCTGAGCGCTCATCCTACGTCTATGCCACAAGACTCACCAGGGACTTGCTTACGATGGCCGATGGGCTTGTCGGCAGGAAGACAGGCGGCGTTCCCCAGCCTGTCCGCGGTTCAGGACTATGTCGTTGCGAATTCTGAATGCGAGGCCGAACGACTGGAAAGGCGAACTCCCGAAATCCAAGCGGACTCGTGAATGATCTGCGATCACCCGAATCTTCTCGCGGGGACCAAGCCGTCGTTCAAACTCAGGCCAAGACGGAAAGACCTGCTCACCCAGGTGGTTGAGGAATGACTCGAGTGCAAACGCCGAGTAGAGGATCGACGTGGTGGGGTCGGGCGGGTCCCTCCGAAGATGGTCACTAGTCCCTTGTATCGACCAAAGGCGGAAGTGTTGTCATGCTAAGCACTGCGTCCCCCGCAGCCAATCGGTTCTCGCCGTGTCGCGGGCCGATTCATGGGGCCCGTATGTCGAAGAAGCGGTATCGGATTGACTTGACG
>JAAETT010000338.1 GCA_024228115.1 bacterium | reverse complement strand
CGGCCTCAGGGGCGCGCCGAGCTGCGGATCGCTGCCGAGGCCTCCACCCGCCAACGATTCAATCGGGCCATCGAACAACTCGCCGCCTGACCCGGACCGATACCCTCAGGGGCCCGGATCCAATGACGGATTGGGGCTAGTAGCCGCGCAGGCTGGCGTATCGGTTGCGGTGGTAGATGCCATCACCGAGGGTGAATTCGGCCGCTTTGAGGCGCTTGAAGAAGAGTCCGATCTCCTCTTCGTCCGTCATCCCGATGCCACCGTGCATCTGGACCGCCTCGCCACCGATCAGATTCGCAACGTCCGAACAACGCGCCTTTGCGCCACTCGCACATTCTGCGACGTCATCCCGGCCGTCATCGATCGAGCTTTGCGCATCGCGCACGACGGAGCGTGCGAATTCGAGTTCTCCGAACATCTGTGCGGCGCGGTGACGCAGCCCCTGGAATGTTCCGATCTTGACCCCGAACTGCTCGCGGGTCTTCAGATATTCGAGGGTGCGCTCGAAGGCTTCTTCGAAGCTGCCGAGCATTTCGGCACAAAGCCCAATCGTCGCGCGGTCAAAGACCGGATCCAGGATGTCGGCCCCACCGTCGGTCTCACCGAGGATTCGGGCAGCATCGACGACCACATCATCAAACGTGATGCGTGCTGCGTTGCGGCCGTCGATCATCTCGGTGCGCTGGATCGAAACGCCGCTCGTTTCGGCATCCAGGACCAGAAGGGTCAAGCCATCCCGCTCGCCTGCGCCTCCCGCCGTTCGGGCGACGACGACGATCTGGTCGGCCATGTGGCCATCGAGCACGAACTGCTTCTCTCCCCGAACCCGGAAACTGTCACCGTCGCGTGTAGCACTGGTCTCGATTGCATAAGGTGCGAAACGACCGTGCTCCTGAAAGGCCAGACAGAGAATCCGATTCCCGTCGCACACGTCGGGAAGCAATTCCTTCTGCAACGGCTCGCTTCCGCCTAACAAGATTGCATTGCCACCAAGTAGCACGGTCGACATGAAGGGCTCTGGTGCCAACACGCGCCCGCATTCTCCGAGTACGACACCAAGCTCGCCATGACCCATGTCGGCCCCGCCGAGCGCTTCGGGAAACAGGATGCCGATCCAGCCGAGCTCTCCCATTTCCTTCCAGAGTTCCCGCGTGAAGCCGGTTTCGTCTTGGGTATCGCGAAGCTGGCGCATGCGCTCGATGGGCGACTTCTCGTCGCAGAAGCTCTTCGCCATATCGCGCAGGATCAGTTGGTCTTCGGACAGGATCAGTCCCATGATTCTCGTCCCTTCGCTCCGTCTGCACTCGATCTGAAAGATTCATTCGAGCAGATCACGTTGCCTCGTTGCGAATGGAACTCCCCAACCGAACGAGGATCTTTATATTGGCATGTCTCGTGTCATTATATCCATCTCGTCTCGAACTGCCATTCGCCTCGAGGAAGAAGCGATCCGCAAGGCCGCCGCGGCCCCTGCAGGCACGGGGACTTCGTGGTCGGTGGGCCATGAGGATGCCCCATCGGGCCGGGGCACGGCCATCGGTGTATGTTGGGAGGCGATGTCGGTCGAACACTCTCCTGATGCAGCTCCCAACGAACGGATTCCCGGCTCCGAGCCTGGGCGCCGCCATTTCGAAGGCTTCGAAGCCGTACTCGCAGTAGCGGGCTTCCCGGTCCTGATCAGCCTCACGGTCGGGGCCGCGATCCTGGCGATTCACCGAGGCATCGACCCCAATCTCGCGACCCTCGGGCTGATCGTCGCAGGCTACGCCTGGATCGCAGTGGCGGAGCAACTCTGGCCACTGCATCGAAGCTGGCTCCGCTCCCGCGGCGATCTACGGACGGACATCGGCCTGGCGATCACCAACGGGCTGCTCGGCGGAATGCTCTCCCCCATGCTCTGGGCAGCGATCGCAGTCGCGGCAGCGGCGCTCTCGGACGCAGTCGGCAGCGGGCTATGGCCGTCGGATTGGCCCCTGGTCGCGCAACTGATTCCGGCCCTGTTCATCGCAGAATTCGTCGAGTACTCCTTCCACCGGATCTGGCACGAGGTGCCGTGGCTGTGGCCCATCCACGCCACCCATCACAGCGCCCCCCGGCTCTACTGGCTGAACGCCGCTCGCTTCCATCCGATCGACCTGTTTGCGGTCGGGACCCTGAAGATGGTCCCGCTGGCCATACTCGGCGCGGGTCTCCCGATCTTCGCCCTGATGAATCTCTTCTCGGCGATCCATGGCGCGTATCAGCATTCGAATCTGCCGGTTCGGATCGGGCCACTGAATTGGATCTTCAGTATGGCCGAGCTCCACCGCTGGCATCACTCGAAGAACATCGAAGAGGCGAATACGAACTACGGGGGCAACCTGATTCTTTGGGATGTGATCCTTGGAACGCGCTTCCTGCCCGACGATCGCGATCCGCCCGAGGCGATTGGAATCGGAGACCTGCCTGGCTTCCCCATGGGCTTCTGGGCGAACCTGGCCTCGCCCTTCCGTTGGCAGCGCCTCAGTGAAGAGGCTGCCGATCCCAAGGCTCCCGACGCTGCACGCTAGTTCCAGGGATTCCGGCTGGAGCGAGCGTCCCCCATCTCAGCGCCCCGCCGATACGGGCTCCGCACCTGCGCGCTTCGTCTCTTCTTCCACCGTCAGTGCATCGCGCCTCAGCAGGCGGCCGAGATCCTCGAGGATCAGGTACGACGCGGGGACCAGCAGCAGCGAAATCACCGCGGCGAAGATCACGCCGAAGCCGAGCGACGTTGCCATGGGGATCAGGAACTGGGCCGACAAGCTGCCCTCGGTCAAGAGCGGAGCCAGACCGGCAAAGGTCGTGATGGCGGTCAGCACGATCGGCCGGAAGCGCGCCACGCCGGCCTCGCGCACGGCCGCCTTCACGGAGAGGCCCCTGGCGCGGCACGTGTTGATGTAGTGCACCAGCACGAGGCTCGCGTTGACCACGACGCCGGACAACGCGACGACGCCGAAGACACTCATCATCGAGAGGTTGCCCAGCGCCGGTGCGAAGGCGCTCATCACCCGGTGGCCAAAGATCGCGCCCACGATGCCGAAAGGGATCACCGCCATGATGATGAAGGGCTGGCCGTAGGACCGAAGCGGAACCGCCAACAAGGCGTAGATGACGACCAGTGCAAATCCGAAGTTTCGCATCAGAGACGCGATCATCTTCTGCTGCTCACGTTGCTCACCCTCGAGGCCGTAGCGCAAGCCGGGATACTCGCCGAGCAGCATCGGCAGGAAGCCGCGGCGCAGGTCGGCGAGCACCGCGTTGGCGTTGCCCTCGGTCTGGTCGACGTCGGCGGTCACGTTGATGACCCGGCTTCGATCGGCCCGCTTGATGGTCGCGAAGCCAAAGCCGTAGTCCGCCTTGGCCACGGCGTAGAAGGGCACCTCACCGCCACCCGGCGCCCGGATGCGCAGGTTCTGGAGGTCTTCGAGCGAACGACGCTGGCCTCGCGGGTAGCGCACCATCACCCGGATGTCGTCGCGGCCGCGCTGGATGCGCTGCGCCTCTTCGCCGTAGAAGGCCTGGCGCACCTGACGCGAGAGATCATCGAGGGTGAGGCCGAGCGGTTCCGCCGTCGGCAAGAGCGAGAGCTTGATCTCCCGCTTGCCGGCTTGGAAGCTGTCGGCAATGTCGAAGACCCCGGGGTACTCGGCCAGCTTGCTCTTCAGGCGCTCGGCGGCTTCTTCGAGGCCTGTTACGTCGGGCGAGGAGAGCTGCAGATCGATGGGGTTGCCCACGCTGAAGAGATCAGAGGCGTAGACGAGCTCGTCCACGTCGGGGATCTGCGGCGTCAACTCTCGCCAGCGGCGTGCCACCTCCTTGGACGCGAGGGGGCGCACGTCGCCTCCCAGTAGCTCGATGGAGACCTCGCCCAGATGGCTGTCACCCCCGGCAATGCCCGTCAACCTCGGGCGGCCACCGCTGCTCGAGGGCTGCTGCCCAACCGAGGAGAACACGTTCTCGACGATGGTCGTGCCCGTCTCGGCCTCGAGCTGGGCCTGGAGTTCGATGGCGGCGGCCTCCAGCTGCTCAACCGCCCGGGCGGTAGCCGCGGCTGGCGTGCCGAGCGGCATGACGAGGCGGGCCGAGACGTAGTCGCTCTCGACGGGCGGAAAGAACGAGAACTTCATGCGGCCCGTTCCGACATAGGTGACGGTGAAGGCAAGTACGGCCACGCCGGTTGCCAGTGTCGCATAACGCCACTGGAGAACGAAATCGAGTGCCGGGCGATACCGGCGATTGGCGAAGCGTTCGAGACTGCCGGCGAGCCGCGCCTGGAGCCGCCGCCAGCGCGCAGAGATCGAGTCTCCCTTCAGTTTCTCTTCCGCTTCCTCGCCCCGCTCGAGCTTCATATGGCCCAGATGAGCTGGCAGCACGAGCTGCGACTCCACCAGCGAGAGGAACAAACACACGATCACCACGAAACCGATGGCACCGAAGACCTGGCCGAAGGGACCAGGCGAGAGGATCATCGGCAGGAATGCCGTCACCGTCGTCAGCACGCCGAAGATCACCGGGATCGCCACTTCCTGGGCACCCTGGATGGCGGATTGGAGTGGATCTTCACCCTTCTCTTGATGGCGGTGGACGTTCTCACCGATCACCACCGCGTCGTCGACCAGGATGCCGAGCACGAGGATGAACGCGAATAGCGAGATCACGTCGATCGAGATGTCGAGAATGGGGAACAGGGCGAGCGCGCCCGCGAAGGCGATCGGCACGCCAATGGAAACCCAGAAGGCGAGCCGAAGGCGCAGGAAGAGTGCGAGCAACACGAACACCAGCAGGAAGCCCGCGCGACCATTGTCGATCAGGATGCGCAGCCGATCGCGCAGCACCTCGGAATCGTCGCGCCACACGGTGAGCGAGACGCCCTCGGGTAGACGAAAGCGGGCATCCTCGACGTAGGCCTTCACCGTTTCCACCAGCTCGAGCACCTTCTGGTCGCCCACTCGATAGACGGTAATCAGCACCGCCGGCTCGCCGTTGAAACGAGCCGAGACCTCCTCTTCGTCGAAGCCGTCGACCACATTGGCCACGTCGCTCAGCATCAGACGCGTACCGTCTTGACGGGTAAGGACGACGATCTCCTCGAACTCCTGCCCGAGGTAGGCCTGGCCCTTGGTGCGCAGCAGCACTTCGCCGGCCGCGGTCTTGATCGAACCCCCCGGGCGATCCAGCGACCCGCGCGAGACGGCGCGTACGACATCATCGAAGCCGATGCCGTGACGCCGTAGCGAATCCTCGGGCACCTCGATCGAGATCTCGTACGGCCGAGAAGCCGCAAGCTCGACCTGGGTCACGCCCTCCAGCGCCGAGATCTCATCGCGCACCCGCTCGCCAAAGGTCTTGAGCGCACGCTCCGAGAGATTGCCCGAGACCGCGATCTGCAAAGCGTTTCTGCGGATCTCGAAATGCGAGACCACGGGGCGTTCGGTGTCTTCCGGGAAGGTGGTGATCGAATCCACCTCGTTCTTGATCTCGGTGATCGCGCGATCGATCGGGTAGCCAGCAATCAACTCGGCCGAGACGCCGCAGTTCCCCTCGGCGGCGCTCGAGGTGATCTTCTCCACGCCCGAGAGGCCTTGGATTTCTTCCTCAATGCGTACGCAGACACCTTCCTCGACTTCCTCAGGCGTCGCACCGAGGAATGGCACGCCGATCGAGATCACGTCGATCTCGAGGTCGGGGAAGGTCTTCTGGTTGGTGAGCGGTAGCGAGGCGAGGCCACCCACCACGAGGAGTGCCATCAGCAGGTTGGCGGCAACGTGGTTCCTGGCAAACCAGGCGATCACGCGGGTCATGAAGCGGGCGCCTCTACGACTGGCGCATGGGCTGCTTCCGGCTCGTTGGTACCCGCGGCTGACGGCTCTTCAGCGCTGGAGTTGCCGGCCACACGCACGCGCATGCCCTCGACCACCGCACGCAGCGGAGAGATGCAGATCCGGTCGCCGGCGACCAGGCCGGCACCTACCACGGCCACCTCGGGCTCGGTGCGAATCACCTCGACCGGGCGGATGTGCAGGCGCCCTTCGGCGTCGACCACGTAGACCTCTTCGGGCGCGTTCGGGTCCATCGGATTACCCGATCGGAGAGCGGCCCGGGGCAGCACGAAGACGTCGTCGGCCAGACGACCCTGGATCTCAGCGCGAACGAAGAGCCCCACGGCCAGGGGTACCGGCTCGGTCTCGGCGTGCAGGCCGTACGGGTCGGCGACCCGGGCCACGACTTGCACCATGCGCGTCTGCGGGTCGATCTCGCCCGCGGTGCGCACCACGCGACCCTGCCAAGCCTGCTCGCTACCCGCGAACTCGGCGCGCAGTACCACCTCGGGGCCGCTCGCCGGGAGCGCGTCTTCAGCGCCCGTTCCCTCGCTGTGTCGCTTCGGGCTTCGCGGAACGTCCACGTAGCGAAGCTCACGATCAGGCACCGGCAGCGATACCTCCGCAAAGTCGACCGCATACAGCGTGGCGATGCTCTCTCCCCGATTCACGAACTGCCCCGCATCCACGCGCTCGCTGCGCACCCGGCCCTCGAAGGGTGCCCGCAGGGTCGTACGCACCAGATCGCGCTCCGCACGCTCGAGCCGCGCCTTCGCCTCGTCGAGCGCCGCCGCAGCGACTCGAGCCGCATTCTCCGCATCGTCGACGCGCGCCTGCGAAGCCACACCCTTCTCTTTGAGGGTGCCCTGCCGGGTGATCTCCGTCTTCGCGCGCTGGTTCTCGCTCTTGGCCCGCGCAAGCACTGCACGCGCAGTGGCGAGCGCGACGTGGTAGTCGGCGGGCTCGATGCGCACGAGCGGATCGCCTTCAGCGAAGAATCCGCCAGAAGCCAGCGCCGGGGAGATCCACTCGACCTCGCCAGCGACCTGGGGAACCAACTCACTTTCGTTGCGCGGCTCGACCGTGCCTTGGCTGCGTACGATGAAGCGCCAGGCGGTGGGCTTGGCCTCCACCACCCGCACCAGCGGCGTGGCCTCCTCGGGGGGCTTGAGCTCGACTTCGGGGCGCGAGGCGATCAGGGCCGCGATGGCGACGGCGCCCACCGCGAGGATGGCGAGGGGCCATAGGAGCTTGGGGCTGGGGCGGGACACTAGCCCGGACTATGCATGAAAATCAGTTGAGAAGCTGACTTTCGATGGTTCCAGGGTGCTGTGCGGCGATTGATCCTGACGGATGTCGCTTACGGTGGATGAGGCTCGGTCCTCGGCGCAAATTCGGGGCGTGCCTCG
>JAAETT010000337.1 GCA_024228115.1 bacterium | reverse complement strand
GAAGCACACTCCGCATTCGCGCCACGGAATGGGCATCGACCACCCAAAACGAGATCCGTCAGCGTCAATCGCCGCGCGGCACGCTGAAACATTGGAAAGCCAGCTTCTCAGCCAACTTTCGTGCATAGTTCAGGCTAGTGCTTCACCGGGTTGGAGCACACAGCCGAGGATGAACAGTGTGCTGTGGAGTGGCTCGGTGCACCCGGTTTCCTTCCACGCGGATTGCATGTCTTCCAGGTCGGAGATCGCCGGCTCCACCAGTCCTCCGAAATTCAGCCAGCCGCCGCCGAGTTCGGCAGCGACCCGCCGGGCCCTTGGGCCCATGGCAGAGACGTGGAGCGGAATGTCGTCTTCCAGGTTGATCAGGCCGAAGTCCGGGTTCAGGAAGCGGATCTTGCGAACCTTGCCCTCGAAATCCCACTCGATCGTCTCGCCGCGCAGCAGCGCCTGCACGCGCTCCACGTAGGTCTTCATCCGAGCCAGAGGCAGCGCACCGAGGCCCATCGTGCGGCGGCCCGTGAAGCCGGTGCCGACACCGAAATCGATCCGCCCGGGCGCGATCCTGCCAAGTGAGGCGAACGCGTTGGCTGCGACGGGCTCGATGCGGTTCGACGGGATCAGCACCCCGGTGCCGAGGCGGATGCGCTCGGTCTGCATCGCCGCCTGGGTCATCCCGACGAAGACGTCGGGGTTCAGGAGCTGGGTGTCGTAGAACCAGGCGTGCGAGAAGCCGAGCAGCTCGGCACGTTTCACGGCATTCCAGGATTCCATGCTCGTGGCGAGCGCGATGCCGAATTCCATCTCAGACCTCGAGGCCTTGGCCGGGAACATGGAAGCCGCCCAAGGCCTCGGCCTCTTCTGCGACGTGCTGAACCGCAGTGGCCAGGAGTTCACGAGCGGCTGCCACGTCAGCGCACAGCTTCCCATTCCGTTTCACGATCTCGCCACCCACGAGCACGGTGTCGACGATGCCGGCATTTGCCTGGAGCACCACGCTCGCGATCGGATCCCGCTCGTTCCAGCCGGCGAAGCCGATGCCGTCGGTGCGGATCAACACGAGGTCGGCCTGCTTGCCGGGCGCGAGGCTGCCGATTCGATGATCGAGGCCGACGGCCTTTGCCCCGCCGAGCGTTCCCCATTCGAGGATCTCCCGGCAACTGACGGTCACCCCTTCGGGCATCGAGCCGCCTTCGACGATCGGACCATTGGCGACACCGCGTTCTACCTGGAGCGCCAGGCGCAGCGGGAAGAACATGTCGCCGCTGTTGTTCGAGACGATGTCGGCCCCGTAGGTGGGGGTGATGCCGAAGCGTCTCACGACTCCGGTGGGCGGGATGCCCATCCCCATCTGCAGTTCGGTCTCGGGCGTGAACGAGACCGCCGCTCCGGCGTCGGCGACCATCTTCCACTCGTCGCCGGTCGTGTAGCCCATATGGACTAGCAGCACGTCAGGTCCCAGCAACCCGCGAGGTCCGAGGAGCTTCGCGACTTCTTCCGGGTCGCTTCCCATGCGCAGGCAGTTCACATGCTGCGTGATGCGGGCATCCAACTCGCGAGCGGTCCGGTACTGGAACTCGCAATGCTCCGGTGTCGTGAGTCCCGGCTCCTCGGGTGCGATCCCGAACGTCAACCGCGCGTCCTTCGACGCGAAGTGCTCGGCAGCCATCTTGTGGGCGAGTTCTGCCTTCCCCTCGGTGTCGCTCGGTTTCGAGGTCGTCCCGGGCGGTGTGTTGAAGCCAAAGCACCAGACCGCGCGAAGTCCGGCATCTTGCAGTCCCCGAATGGATTCGGAGACATGATCCGGTGTGAGCAGGTTGTGACAGTAGTCGACGACGGTGGTGACCCCGGCGTCCAGGGCTTCCAGTGCCCCTGCAAGTTGGGCGGCGTACATGTCTTCGGGGCGGAAGGCCGGCGCCGCCCGCATCCGGATGCCGCGGAAGTAGTCCATCAGCGACCAGTCCGCCGTGATGCTCCGCATGGCCGCCTGCCAGATGTGGCGGTGGGTGTCGACGAAGCCAGGAAGCACGATGGTGTCCTTGGCGTCGATGACCTCGGCGTCGCCCGCATCGATGCTGGGGCCGATCTCGAGGATCTTTCCGCTCTCGATCAGGACATCGCCGCGAGGGATCTCTCCCACGTCGGGGTCCAGGCTGACGATGCAGCCTCCGCGAATCAGTCTGCGCGTCATGGCCTCTGCCAGGATGGATGAACGCACTCGAATGAGTGCGCCTGGGGATTCCCCGCAGCGACGTGTTCCTGTTGATCAGGAAGATCCATCACGATGGAGTTGAGCGTATTCGGCATGGGCTCATCGACCGTCCGTGGTGACGAGAATCAGCTCGCTTGCAGAAGCAAAGGGTGTCTCGTCTCCTGGTGCATGGCAGAAGGGTGCCAGGGCTTCAAAGAACGCGTCCGGATCGACGGCGCCTTCGGGAGCGAAGACGCCGCGACGGGGGGCCTCGCCCGACGCAAAGAGTGGCAGCCCCAAGGCCAGGGGAATGCCGGTGACGCCGCCCATGCCACCGCTCGGCGCGCCCAGGATCATTGCGCCGATGCTTCGCGGCGCACCGCTTTTGCTTCCGGTCGCCAGAGCGAAGAGCGGAGGAAGTTCGTTCGCATTGCCACGCTCGGCCCGCATCGATTTCTTCATGTCATCGGGTATCGGCTGCGCCATCATCTGCGCGGCCTGCTCTACCGTGAGGTCTCCCGCGTCGATCGCATCGCGAAGCTCGACCACGGCGCGCATCAGCGAGGCCGGTCCAGTCATCAGGTTGGCCGAACTGCCAATCTCGGGGAAGGTCATCGGAAGCGTGATGGCTTCCGGGTGGCCGACCGACCAGGCTCGGCCCGCACCGATGGACGGGAAATCGACCGCGCGTTCTTCGACCGGGCGCACGTCCGCGAACGCGCCGTTTCGCCACACGCGAATCGACCCGGAGCATTGGTGCATCCAGTGGACGAGGGCGGCACTCGGGCCTCCTGTGGCTGACGATTCTTCTTCCAGCGAATCGCCAATTTCGCCAAGACTCCAACCGGTCAGCACCTCGTCGACGCTGTCGAGCCCGGCCATCGCCTTGACCGCGAGCATGTTCGAGATGCCGGGGCTCGCACCGAGCCCGATGATCGCTGTGACACCGGCATCTTCGGCGCGCCCGTGGAGCGCCAGCATGTCCAGCGTTGGCTCCCAATCATCGTTGATGTCGAGGTAGTGGCAGCCGGCATCGATGGTCGCTTCGAGGATCGGCACGCCGAAGCGGTAGAAGGGGCCCACCGTATTGAGGACGACATCGGCATCCCCGAGGAGCTTGCCCAGGGCTACGCCGTCGGTGACGTCCACATGCACTCCGCGGGCCTTGCCTCCGCAGCTCTTCGCGAAGTTCGAGGCGGCTTCGCCGTCCCGATCGGCAACGATCACTTCCTGCACGAAGTCGAAGCCGATCGCCGTCCGCACCGCATGACGCCCCATGCCTCCGCATCCGCCGAGTGCCAATACCTTCACGATCCCGTCTCCTGTTCTCTGCTCCTGGGAGCCGCCATGCGGCCGTGGTCAAGGCCACCGCCGAGTTGGAGGGAAGCAGAATCCAGCTGGTTCCGAGCCCCGGTCGACGATCAGCCCACCGGGTCGAGTACGATCACCGGAATCGTGCGAGCGCCGGCATTCGTCTGGTACTGGTCGTAGGGCGGGTAGATCTCTGCCATTCGCTTCCAGAGACGCTCCCGCTCTTCGCCCTCGGCCACGCGGGCCCGGGCGGAGACTGCCTTCGGGCCCACCATGAGTTCACATTCCGGGTTCGACTCGAGGTTCAAGTACCAGAGAGGGTGATCCGGCATGCCGCCCTTCGACGCGATGATGACGTAGCTGTTTCCGGCTTCGCCGTAGATCAACGGCAACGCACGCGGCTTGCCGGACTTCCTACCCATCGTCGTGAGCAGCAGCGTCGGGAGAAATCCCGTGCCGCCGACTGCCGATGAATCCCACATGTGCGCCTTTTCCGGGTCGGTCCGGTAGAGCTCGATGTGGTCGGCAATCCACGGAACCTTGCTGAAGTCGGTCATTGGCGGAGTTCCTTTTCGAGGGTTCGGTCTCACCATAGATGATTTCCGGTCCTGGCGGCTCGGCCGGGTTCTCCGGCTGGACACCTTTTCGGCGGACTCGGCTTCCGCGGCGATTCACGCTCTCGGGAAGTGCCCCTGCGTCCGGTTCGCCAACGCCACCAATGACAACATGACGGGTACCTCGACGAGCACGCCCACCACGGTCGTGAGTGCGGCCCCACTCTCCAGCCCGAAAAGGCTGATGGCAACGGCCACAGCCAGCTCGAAGAAGTTCGACGTGCCGATCAGGGCGGCCGGGGCGGCGATCGAGAAGGGCAGCCCCCAGGCCCAGGCCCATCCGTAGCCGAGCAGGAAGATCCCGTAGCTCTGGACGAGCAGGGGAATCGCAATCATCGCGATCAACAGGGGCTGATCGAGGATGCGTGGCCCTTGGAAGGCGAATAGCAGAACGACGGTCGCGAGCAGACCCACAATGGTAAAGGGCTTGAGCTTCGCACTGAACGCGGCGATGCGATCTTCGCCTCCGCCCTCGTCGATCAATGCCCGTCGCGTGAAATAGCCCGCAACCAACGGGACGACCACGTAGAGCACGACCGAGAGCAAGAGCGTCGACCACGGGACGATCACATCCGCGACACCCAGCAGCAGCGCGACCAGCGGGGCAAACGCGAAGACCATGATCAAATCGTTGACCGAGACCTGCACGAGGGTGTAAGCCGGATCTCCCCGGGTGAGGTGACTCCAGACGAAGACCATCGCGGTACAGGGCGCAGCGCCCAACAGGATCATCCCCGCGATGTACTCCCGGGCGTCCGCAGGGCTCACCCAGGCTTCGAAGAAGACCTCGAAGAAGAGAAAGCCCAGACCGACCATCGTGAAGGGTTTGATCAGCCAGTTCACGATGATCGTGATGGTAAGACCCTTCGGGCGATCGCCGATGTGGCGAAGCGACGCCAGGTCGACGTTCACCATCATCGGGTAGATCATCACCCAGATGAGAACGGCAACGACCAGGTTGACCTGGGCGATCTCGAGATCGGCCAGGACCGAAAAGGCGCCGGGCAGGAGCGCACCGAGGGCGATCCCCGCAACGATCGCAGCCGTCACCCACAGCGTCAGGTAGCGCTCGAAGATGCCCATCAGCTGTCCGAGACCGGATGGCGCGGCGGAGCAGCTGCAAAATCGCTGCTCGGGTCGCTGGCCTTCATGAAGGGCCAGTACAGCTGGACGTACCACGGGTCTTTCGAATCGTCTTCGATGCCGATGGATGTGGGCGGATGGTGGGGCAGGGCGGCAGTTCCGAAGAGGACGTCGTAGAGGAACACGAGCGTAGCGTAGTTGCCCTGCCCGTGGCTCCATTCGCCGAACCAGAGGCTGTTCTCCTGGTAGGACACGCCAACCTTCATGCTAGGCGTCGTGTGGTGGGTACGGTGGAGTTTCCATGGCCGTCCCCACAGGTCGGGCAGCAGGACGGCGAGTACGGCGATCGATAGAGGCGTCGAAGCCAGTGCTCCTTCGAACTCGGGCGCGAGCCCTCCGAGCAGGAAGGCCACGATGCCGACCATGGCTGGCCGCACGATGATCGCCAGGTGGCCGAGGTTCGGAAGGTTGATGATCCAGTCGTCACGCCGGAACTCCCCGCGCGAGTAGGCGCCGGCCAGGGTTTCGAGGACGCCGAACAGGGCCAGCAGACCCAAGGCGAGAGTGGTTTCCATCTCGGTCTCTCCTTCTCTTCAGCTGCCAGAATCCCGGCGCCCGCTTTGGGATGGTGAAAATCGGCGTAAAAACAACTAGTTGAAGCGGTTGCAATTCATCCGGTTTCGCCACTTGACACGTTTCGATATCTATATACTATTGGAAATATGGAAAAACAAATCGTGATCAGCGCACTTGCAGCACTGGCTCAAGAGACACGCCTGGACGTCTTCCGGACGCTGGTCCAAGCGGGCCCGCAAGGGCTGCCCGCCGGCGCCATCGGCGCTGCTCTCGACATCCCGTCCGCGACGCTTTCCTTCCACTTGAAAGAGCTGAAGAGCGCGGGCCTGGTCTGCTGCACGCGCGAGGGGAGGTCTCGGATCTACAGCCCCGATTTCGCCGCGATGAGTGGTCTGCTCGATTTCCTGACGGCGAACTGTTGTCAGGGTGTGGATGGCTGCGAGCTCGGCAGCGAAACGGATCGTTAGCGCTGGCCAGGAACCCAGAAGGAGAAACGATGACCGAAATTCTCAACGAGCCGCTCAAGGACGCCACTGTCTGGAAGTCTGCCGACATCATCCTGCGATCCGACTGGCAGCACACGTTGAGCTCGGACGAACTCGAAGACATCCACGCCGCCCTCACCCATGCGAAGGCAACGGGCAAGCCGCTGACCGAGTTGACCCAGAGCGATTTTCCGCTGGAAACTCTTCACCCCTCGATCGCTCGTTGGATGCACGTGCTGTACCGGGGCGCTGGCTTCATCAACGTGAAGGGCCTCCCCATCGACCGCTATAGCGAGCAAGACATGGAGATCATCCACTGGGGGATCGGCACCCATATGGGCACAGGCGTTTCCCAGAACGCGGCGGGCGATCTGCTGAGCCATATCCGCGACGTCGGCGCCAACCCCGGCGACCGTGGCAAACGGCTCTACAAGACGAACATCGAACTGGGTTTTCACAGCGACGGATCGGACATCGTCGCGCTGCTATGCCTCAAGCAATCGCCGTGGGGCGGAAAGAGCCGATTGGCGAGCTGCGGAGCGATCTACAACGAGATCCTGCGACGCCGGCCCGATCTCATCCCGGTTCTCTACCAGCCGTTCGCCTGGGATCGGAACAACGAGCAGAGTGAAGGGGAAGCCCCGATCTTCAACCTGCCCATCTGTTCCTACCACGAGGAACGCTTTCGCCTCTTCTACATCGGGTGGTACATCCGCAATGCGCAACGCCACGCCGAGGCGCCCCGCCTCTCCGCCGAACAGGTCCAGCTTCTCGACTTGATCGACGAGATTGCCCTCGACCGGGAATTCCATTTCGAGTTCCGGTTCGTTCCCGGTGAGATCGCCTACCTGAAGAACAGCGCCGCATTGCACATGCGTACCGCCTTCGAGGATCACGAGGAGCCGGAGCGAAAGCGCCATCTGATCCGAATGTGGCTCACGGCACATGGTCATTGGGCGGACGGTGACGTCTTCGTCCAGCAGGGCATTCCCGTGAAAGAGGGTGTCGTTTCCGACGCCGCCGATATTGCTGCAGCCAACGCAGGGAGTGCTGGCTGAGCTTTGATTCTCTCGAAACTTCATTCAAGAAGGAACGAACCATGAGCAACCATCCCGAGAGTTCAGGAATCGCACCGGCCCGTCGCCGCGCCGAAGGTGCCGAGGCGCTCCGCGAGCAGGTCAAGGAAGGCTATACCCGCGTCGTCGAAGCTTTCGACGATACCGAGCGCGCAAACGAGGCGGCGCGCCGCATCGGCTACGACGATGAACAGCTCTCTGCGGTCCCGGAAGGGACCAACCTGGGCGTAGGGTGCGGGAATCCGACCGCGATCGATGCCCTCCATCCGGGCGAGACGGTGGTCGACCTGGGCTCCGGTGCGGGAATGGATTCATTTCTGGCCGCACGGCAGGTCGGTCCGACGGGGCGGGTGATCGGTGTGGACATGACGCCGGCCATGCTCGAAAAGGCACGAGAGAACGCGCGCAAGACGGGTGTGACCAACGTCGAGTTCCGGGAGGGCCATATCGAGGATCTGCCGATCGAGGACGAGAGCGTCGACGTCATCCTGTCCAACTGCGTGATCAACCTCTCTCCCGACAAAGAGAGCGTCTACAAGGAGGCGTTTCGTGTCTTGCGGCCCGGCGGCAGGGTCATGGTCTCCGATATCGTGCTGGAGCAAGAGCTTCCGGCGGCCGTGGTTGCGAGCGTCGATGCCTACCTCGGCTGCGTGGGGGGAGCGAGCCTTCGAGAGACGTACCTGGAGACGATTCGGAAGGCGGGTTTCGCCGAGATCCGGGTGGATCGCGAGTCGTCGTTTCTCGATGCGATTGCACTCGACGATCCGATCGTTCAGGGCGTCGTAGAAGAACTCGGCCTCTCGCCGGAACAGGTGAAGGAATACGCCGGCTCGGTGACGAGCCTTCACATCTTCGCTCGCAAGGGCTGAACTTCCTCAACCTCGACAACGAGTCCAATTCAAGCAAAGGTGTCACACATGCGTGTCCAACTCGCACTGAACGTCAAGGATCTCGACGAGGCCGTGGAGTTCTACTCGAAGCTCTTCGACGTAAAGGCCAACAAGCGCAAGCCCGGCTATGCGAACTTCGCCATCGAGAAACCGCCCCTCAAGCTCGTGTTGTTCGAGAACCCCGAGGCCGACGAGCGTCTCAATCATCTGGGTGTGGAAGTCTTCGACGACGCCGACGTGCATGCCGCCACCGATCGTCTGAAGTCCGCCGGCCTGGTAGATTCGGTCGAGGACGAGCAGACCTGCTGCTATGCCAGCCAGAACAAGGTCTGGGCGATCGATCCCCAGGGAGCGCGCTGGGAGTACTATCGGGTCGCCCGCGGCTAGCAGGAACGCATCGACGAGATTGTTGACATGCACCAGGCCCGCGTTGCCGGAACCATCACCAACGACGGGAAGCATGTCCGTTTGGATCAAGCCCAGCATCCCCTCGACCCACGGTCCACTGCCCACCCCATACACATTCGCGGGGCGCACGACCACGAGGTCCAGGCCCCGATCCGCACGATAGGCGAGCGCAAGCTTCTCCTGGGCCATCTTGGCGCGACTGTAGGCACCCTGGTGGCTGCCGTGGTCGAGCCCTTCATGGCAGATCCCATTCTGGATCTGGTCTCCGTACACCACGATGGATGAGGCCAGGACGACCTTCGTGCCGTTGGCCAGCGCCGCGTCATAGACGTTGCGGCTGCCTTCGACCGTAACCGCCCAATGCACGTCGTAGGCGCCCATGCCGACCACCGCCGCAAGATGGAAGACCGTCTGGATGCCGGCCATGGCCGCGCGGACGTCTTCCGCCTTCGTGATGTCGCCTCGCAGGAGTTTGACCTTCTCGCCCCAATGGTCCGGAACCGGTTCGCCCGGCAAGGCGAAGCTCACGACTTCCAGGTTCATTTCGAGCAGCCGATCGATCAGCCGCCGTCCGATGAAACCCGTCCCTCCGGTGACCAGTACGGGCTGAGCAATCTGCATTGGGATGTCTCCGTGAGCCTGCAGAGCGCATCGTAACCCACCGGAGGATCCCTCCATGCGGGTGCGAGGAATGGGAGGCGCCTGGGTTAGGATCCTGCGGAACGATGGATCCCTTCTCCCGGCTCCAGAAGTACGTCAACCAGCTGATCCAGTCTCAGCCCTGGGTGCTCTTCGCGGCGCCGGCCCTGTCTGCGAGCGCCGCCTTTGCCGTCCACCACCTCCTGGCCGACCTCGTCCAGGAACCCCTCGGTACGGCGTCCGCCCATGATCTGGGAGAGGGTGTCGGCACATTCCTCACCGTCATCGGCATCATCTACGCCCTCATCCTGGGCTTCACCTTCCAGCAGGCCTATTCGCGGCAGATCGATCTGCGCACGGCACTCCGGGCCGAGGCGAGCAGTCTCTGGAGCCTCCTGCTACTGGGACGCGCGATGGGCGGAAGCTCGGAGCGGAGCGAGATCGACCGGCGCGTGCGTACCTATGTCGGGCATGTGTTGGACGTCGAGTTCCCGCCCGATGATCTGGAACCGGCCGAGGCCGCACCGATCCTGTTCGAGGTGCTCGGCGTTCTGCATGGTCTCAGCGCCGACGGCGTTGCCGACGAAGTGGATCGTGTCACCCTGGCCGCCATCCATGACGAGCTCCGTGCGGCGACCCGCGCCCGAAGCGACCGTCTTGCCATCTCGACGCGCCCGATCCCGCGCATCCATTGGTTCCAGATCGAGTTGCTCTCGACCTTGATGATGATCGGCTTCCTGATCCTCGACTTGCGAGCGCCATTGCTCGAAGCGTTGTTGCTGAGCTTCACGGCGAGCGCCATAACCGTGCTCTACATGTCGCTCTTCGATCTCGACTATCCCTTTGCGGGGCTCTGGCGGGCAGAGCCGCGGCCGCTCGAGGCATTGCGCCGCGAACTCGACGTACCGGCGGGCAGCTGAGGAAAAGGATGGGCCGCCCGTCCTGCCGGGCCACTGGGATCGCGCGATCCTCCCCGATGGCCGGGATGGAGCTCCGGTCGTCGCCGTCATCGACGGTAGTGATAATTGAATAAATGAATCATTTCGTTATAACCGTCCGATGGCACGCAAACGACCCGAGGGACGATTGGCGGCACTGGCCGAGGCAGCGCTCAGCCAGTTCTCCCAGCGTGGCTATCGCCGCACCCAGGTCGCGGATGTGGCCGCCGAACTGGGCCTCTCGCCCGGCACGGTCTACTGCTCCGTCACCAGCAAGGAGGCGCTCTTCGACCTCGCGGTGCGCGCGGCCTTCGATGAGCCCCTGCCCGAGACGGACGGGCCTGTGTCCGAGCCGCCGCTCGATTCCCTGGTCGAGCGCGTGAACGAGCTCATGCACCAACGCATGCGCACCCCCGAAATTGCGCGGGCCGTGAAACGTCAGAGGGCCCCGGCGGACGTGCGCGGCGAGCTGGAGAGGTTGGTAGGCGAGCAATACGACATGGTGGCCCGGAACCGCCGCGCGATCCGCCTGCTCGATCGCTGCGCGGCAGATTGGCCCGCGCTTGCAGAACTCTATCACCGCGGCGCACGAGGCGGGCTGAACCACCGCTGGGAGCGCTACCTGGCTCAGCGCATCGAAACCGGCGCGCTGTCCCCCGTGCCGGATCCGGCCGTTGCCGGCCGCCTCGTCATCGAAACCATCGCATGGTTTGCGATGCATCGGCATGGCGACGCAAACCCCCAACCCATGGACGATGCGATCGCTCGCGAGACCGTGGTGACCGTGCTGCTTCGCGGGTTTGGCCTCTAGGAGGAACTTCATGCGATTCTGGGTTCAGCCGGGCGTAGCCCTGATAGCGTTCGCCACACTCCTGGCCTGCACGGCGAAACCACCGCTTCCGTCGGGTGGCGGCATTGCTGGCTGGCCATTCTACGGCGCAGATGCTGGCGGCAGTCGCTATTCGCCTCTCGACCAGATCGACAGCGGAAACGCTGCACATCTCGAGGTGGCCTGGAAGATCCGCACCGGAGATCTCGACGCGGATCCGCCGCCTCCCGGTCATATGGCCTTCCAGGCAACGCCCATCCTGGTCGAGGGTCGGCTGATCCTGCCGACACCCCTCGGCCGCATCCTCGCGCTCGACCCTGAAACCGGCGAGGAATCGTGGCGTTTCGACGCGACGGTCCAGGGGCGCCGCTATCCCGAGTTCACCTCACGTGGTGTCGCTTCCTTCGTGGACCCGGACCTCGATGAAGAGACCCCGTGTCGTACGCGCGTTTATGCGGCCACGGTCGAATCGCGCCTGTTCGCGATCGACGCGCGCACGGGCCTGGCGTGTGGCGATTTCGGCAGCGGGGGTGAGGTCTCGCTCCGTGAAGGCATGGACCGGATCGACACACCCTGGACGTTCACGATCAGCTCGCCGCCCGTGGTGGCCGGTGATCTGGTCGTCGTGGGCTCGGCCATCGGCGACAACCAGCGGGTGGAGGCGCCGCGCGGTGTGGTGCGTGCTTATGACGCACGTACCGGAGGCCTGGTGTGGCTTTGGGATCCCATCCCTACCGATCCGGCACAGGCGGTTCGCGAGGGCTGGCAGCCCGATCAGGCGCGACGCGGCGGGGCCGCCAACGCCTGGGCCCCGATCTCCTTCGACGCCGAGCGGGGTCTCCTCTTCGTGCCGACCAGCAGTCCGAGCCCGGACTACTACGGCGGCGAGCGGCTCGGCTCGGATCGGCATGCAAACTCCGTCGTCGCCCTGCGTGCCAGCACCGGCGAGTTGGTCTGGGCCTTCCAGCTGGTGCACCACGATCTCTGGGACTACGACACTCCCGCGCAGCCGACCCTCACGCATATCCGTCGGGAGGGTCGCGACATCCCGGTCGTCGTCCAGACCACCAAGACGGGGCTGGTCTTCGTGCTGCATCGCGACACCGGTGAGCCGGTCTTTCCCGTTGAAGAGCGACCTGTCCCGGCCTCCGACGTGCCGGGAGAAGAAGCATGGCCGACCCAGCCGTTTCCGACGGTCATGGCTCGTCTCGTTCCCAACTCCCTGCGGCCGGAGGATGCCTTCGGCCTGACGCCCTACGACCGGGGAAAATGCAGCGAACGCATTGCATCGCTGCGAAATGAAGGCCTCTTCACGCCGCCGAGCCTGCAAGGAACCTTGGCCTATCCGGGAATCGCCGGAGGGAGCAATTGGGGCGGGATCGCGATCGACCCCGTGCGGCGTCTGATCGTGGCCAACGTCACCAACCTCGCCTTCGAGGTGCGCCTGATTCCACGCGACGACTTCGAGCGTGAACGGGAAGAAGGTGGGGGGCTGGTACGCGAATACGCACCGCAGGCGGGAACCCCCTACGGCATGATGCGGGAGCCCATCCTGGGTCCCTTCTTCATGCCCTGCACTCCGCCGCCGTGGGGGATGCTGATGGCTGTCTCGCTCGATACGGGCGAGGAGGTCTGGAGGCGCCCGTTCGGCACCGTGCCCGATCAAGCTCCGCTTCCGGCATGGTTCGAGCCCGGCCTACCGAGCCTCGGAGGGCCCATCGTGACGGCCGGTGGCGTCGTGATGATCGGCGCATCGATGGATGGTCGTTTTCGGGCGTTCAACATCGAAACGGGCGAGGAGCTCTTCCGCGAAAAGCTGCCGGCCGGTGGGAATGCGACACCGATGACCTACCGCCTACGCGAAGGTGGTCGCCAGTTCGTCGTGATCTCCGCTGGCGGACACGGAAAGCTGGGCACGCGCCGCGGTGACTACGTGGTGGCCTACGCGTTACCCGGCCCCTGAGGACTCGCCCGAAAGGGTGCGGTAGGCGCCGCCGCAATAGACGAGGGGCTCGCCGCCGTGAATGCGCGCTGCCTCGATCTGCCCGATGTAGATGACGTGGTCGCCGGCGTCATGGGTCGCGACGAGGATGCAATCCATGTTGACCACGGCCCCGGGAATCAAGGGTGCGCCGGTTTCAGCCGCGTCGCACTCGATGCCTTCGAAGCGCACGTTCTCCAACTTCTTCGACGCGAAGCGGTTCGAGAGCTCTTCTTGATCGGCCGCGAGGATGTTCACGGCGAAGCACTTGCCTTCGGCGATCAAGCCCGTGGTGATGGAAGCGCGATTGCAGCAGACGGTAACGAGCGGAGGGGAGAGGGAGGCGCCACTGAAATCCGACACTGTCATGCCGTGGATGCGATCTCCGCTGCGGCTGGTCACGATGGCCACGCCGCTAGGCCAGCTGCCGAGACACTTCCTGAATTCGTCCGTATCGATGGGCATGAGCCCTCCCTGGTGTTCATTCGAGCCCGGTGATCGAGGGCCGGGTTCGTCTAGCCGATTCCCGGAATCATCGCCTCGACGAGGGCCGGCCCCGGCTCGGCAAGCGCGCGCTCGAATTGGGTGGTGAACTCTTCTGCAGTTGTTGCGCGCGTCGCATGCACGCCGAATCCCCGGGCGATGGAAACGAAGTCCATATCAGGGCGGGAAAGGTCGAGCATCTCTTTGGCCTTCGGCCCGCCTGCCTTGGCTCCGACCCGTCCCAGTTCGATGTTCAGGATCGCATACGAGCGGTTGTTGAAGAGCACGGTCGTGACATCCAGGGCCTCGCGCGCCTGGGTCCAGAGTGCCTGGATGGTGTAGAGCGCGCTGCCGTCGGCCTGAAGGCATACGACCTTGCGATCCGGGCATGCCACAGCGGCACCGGTGGCCACAGGAAGACCCTGACCGATGGAGCCTCCCGTGAGCGAGAGCCAATCGTGAGGCGGGCAGCCAGCGGTATGATGGCCGAGGCTGAGCCCCGATGTGGTGGACTCGTCCGATACGATGGCGTTCTCCGGAAGCAGCGCGCCGAGGGCTTGGCCGATCGTGTCGGGGTGGAGATCACCGGTCGGTCGCTCAGGGCGCCCCACCGGCGCCAGCGTCGGGCATCTCGCCGGGGCGCCGACGGCTTCTGCCAGAGCCTCGAGAGCGGCGGCTGCATCGTCACCGCCCGCCGCCAGGGTGTGGACCTCACAACCGCTGGCGACGAGATCGCTCGGCTTGTCGGGATAGGCGAAGAAGCTCACCGGGCTCTTCGCATCCACCAGCACCAGGTGGCGAAACCCGCTCAGCTGCTCCGCGGCCATCTCGGCGAAGTACGCGAGCTTGGGGATGGGCTGAACGCCCGCGCCCCGTTCGACACGGGCCGAGAAAGTCTCGCCCAGGAGTGCGGCTCCCGTAGCGGCGGCAATCCGGCCCGCAGCGGCGAGCGCGCGTTCACGGAACGCCGAACCACCGAGGAAGAGTGTCGACCGCTCGCCGCTGAGGAGTTGCTTCGCGATTCCCTCGACGACTTCGTCATCCACTCGGGCTCGTTGGGCTGCGGGGCGGGGTGGGGCGACCACGCCTCCGCCGAGCCAGCATGTGTCTGCCGGAAGGATCAACGTGGCGACTTCGCCCGGCGGGCCCGCCGCCCTGGCGACCGCGTCTGATGCCGCAGTACCGGTGTCCTCCGGCCGCTCCACTGTGTGCACCCAACTCGAAACATTGCGCGCCACAGTCGCGATATCCGATTGAAGTTGGGCATCGTATTGGGCGTGATGCGTGGCATGGTCGCCAACGATGTTGACGATCGGAGTACGAGCCTTGCGGGCGTTGTGCAGGTTCGCGAGGCCGTTGCCCAGGCCCGGACCGAGATGTAGCAATGTCGCCGCCGGCCGGTTCGCCATGCGCGCGTAGCCGTCGGCGGCGCCGGTAGCGACTCCCTCGAAGAGCGCGAGGACGCCGCGCATCTCCGGCACGTCGTCGAGTGCAGCGACGAAGTGCATCTCGGATGTGCCGGGATTGGCGAAGCAGGTATCGACTCCGCAGTCCACGAGGGTCCGAATCAACGCCTGGGCACCGTTCAGCTCTGTCATGATTTCAATCTTCCATCGCCTGGTTGAAGCGGCCCGGTCGGCGTTTCACCTGGGAGACGGCAGCCGCTTGGGATCTGCGACCCCGTCGTTCGCGGCATGGCCACCAGCCTCTCGCGGATGGTACTCCGATCGGCGTGTCGCAGCGCGCCTGCCCCGTCCGGATTTCATCCGTTCGGAAGGTCTGCTGTTGGCTCGCGGGCGGATCCGGGCCTCAGCCGATCATGCACCGGCAGGCGTCGCTCACTCCCACCTTTCCGCCAGACGCTGGGTCAGCGCCTGCTTCCAGCTCTCCATGGGCTGGAAGTCCGGTGTTCCCTCGTAGGTCGCCTCGGTCTGCGCCAGGATTTCCTCGTCGGTGAGCGACAAGTCCAGGCCGTCCACCACCGGTTGGCGGACATGCCAGGGCGTTTCGGCGAAGCATTCGATGCCGTTGCCCTCGGGATCCGGGAAGTAGATCGAGCAGCCGCGCCCGTGGGAGATCGGAAGGAACCGCGTGACGCCTGCCTTCTCTGCAGCGGCCTTCATCGCGCGCAAATCCGCCAGGCTATCCACGTGGAACGATATCTGGTTGATCACGCCTGCTTCGATGCCACCGTCCTTGCGCCCCTCCACCAGCGCGATCTGGTGATGCTCGTTCGGGTCGGAACTCAGGAATACGATCTGTGGGTTGCCGGGAATCGGGAGCTTGCCGCGGTCGGTGATTTCGAGGCCTAGCAGTTCGGTATAGAACGCCACCATCGGTTCGATGTCGTGTACATGGATGCCGATGTGGCTGAACTGGATCCGGGGAGCTTCGGTCATGGTTCTTCTCCTCGCCCTGCCTGGGCTGTGGGGACGCGTCGGTCAATGCAATTCAAGTGGCCGGTGAGCGATGTGTGAAGCCTCTTCAGCGCTGATGCCGAGGCTCCGCAGGATCATCTCCGCAGTCGTTTCCACCGCATCGTCGCCTAGCGTTCCCCGGCTCAACGCGGTGAGCACTCCGGTCATCGCACCATCTACGAAGGCCCAGGTCGCAGGCAGATCCGTCGCGAGAAAACGCCCGCTGGCCACGCCCCGGTTCATGTCCTTGGCCGGCGGCCCGTCCATCCCCTCGGCCAATCTGCGAAAGGGTGTCCCCGATCGAAACACGTACCAGTTCCAGAGGGGATCACCGTCGATCGTTCGCAGCGCGATGCGAACCCCCGTGGCCATGCGCACCGCCGGGTCTGTTGCACCGCCCGTTGCCCGATCCACGTGGGCGTGGAGGCGCTCCGCCAATTGCTCGATGACTGGGCGAAGCACATCGCTCTTCGTCTTGAAGTGGAGATAGAAGGTGCCGTGGCCCACATCGGCAGCCTCGGTGATGTCGTGGATGGTGACGGCCTCGACTCCACGTTCCCGCATCAGTCGCTCCGCCGCCTCCACGATCCGGGTCCGGGTTTCCGTCCTTCGCCGTTGGCTGCGGGTCGCCTCCGCTACTTCGCTGCTTTCTGATGCCATGAGATCAATAATGACAGAAATCATAATTGACACAAGTACAAATATGACTATAGTCATATTGAAATGGAGGCCACCCCATGAAGCTCGAAGACGTCGTCCCCGCAGCCCGCTCGTTGGTTCCCGCCGCCGCCGAGAGAGCGGAAAAAACCGAGGAAGTGCGCAGGCTTCTGCCCGAAGCGGAGCGTGAGATGCGGGAGGCAGGGCTGTTCAAGATCGTCCAACCCAAGCGTTTCGGGGGCTTTGAACTCGATCCGGTCTCGGTCGTTCGCGCCACCTCGGAGCTGGCCCGAGGCTGTGGCTCAACCGGCTGGTGCCTCGGAATCCTGGCGATCCACAACTGGATGCTGGGTCTCTATCATGAGCAAGCCCAGGAAGACGTCTGGGGCGAGGATCCGGACACACTGATGGCCGCGTCGTTCGCGCCAACGGGTACAGCCGAACGTGTCGAAGGCGGGATCCGGGTCAGCGGGCGCTGGTCGTTCGCCAGCGGTTGCGACGCATCGAACTGGATGATGGTCGGCGCCGTCGTTCCTTCCGAGAGTCCGATCCCGGACCTGCGCATGTTCCTCGTGCCCGAGGCCGAGTACCGCATCGATGACAACTGGTACGTCAGCGGGCTGGCCGGAACAGGTAGCAAGGACATCGTGATCGACGGGGCCATCGTGCCCGAGCATCGCGCCATTTCGTTGATCGATGCCTTCAACGGGCACTCCCCAGGCCAGGAACTCTATTCGGACAGTGCGCTGTTCCGCGTTCCGTTCGGAACCATGCTGCTCTTCGCCCTGGCCGGGCCCGCGCTCGGCCTGGCCCGTGGTGCCTATGCGGCCTTCATCGAGCGATCCAAGGTTCGACAGATCACGTACAGCGCCGAGAAAGTATCCGAACAGACTCCCGTCCATGTGCTGATTGGTGAGGCGACCTATCAAATGGATGCCGTCGATCTCCTTTGGGAACGTGACCTCGCGGAGATCGCCCGGCTGACGAAGGAGAAGCACGAGTTCACGATGGAGGAGCGAGCGCGCTACAAGCGCGATGTTGGCCTTGGCCTTGGCCTGCGCGCCTGCCAGGAGGTGACCGCGAAGCTTGCCGCCGCAAGCGGTGCCCACGGGATCTTCAAGTCGAGCCCCATCCAGAGGGCGTTCCGAGACGCCCAGGCTATGACCACGCACGCGGCGCTCGACCCCCTTCAGGGTGCCGCAACCATGGGGCGGGTGGAACTCGGGCTCGGTCCCAACACGGCGCTCGTCTAGCCGGCTGGATGGGCAACGGCGGGCCCAGGATGTCAGGACGCTCACGACGAAATAGAATGGTGGCCGAGAAAACTCCGAACTGAGGGAGCACTCTTCGTGACCCGATTCGATTGCGACGTTTCGATCGTGGGCTATGGCCCCGTCGCTGCGCTTACCGCGCTCAACCTTGCCCGAGCCGGGCTACGCATTTCGATTCACGAGCGATCGAAAGAGGCGCTCGAGCTACCGAGGGCGGTCGGGCTCGACGGTGAATCCGTCCGCTCCTTTCAGCGGATCGGGCTCGCCGAGGAGATCGACGCACTTCTCCAGCCTCCCCGTAACAAGGACGAAGTCTGGTTCGCGAACTCCAAGCACGAGAAGATCTTTGGGATCGAAATTCCCCCGGGCGAAGGGCATCACGGCTGGCGGGACATGGCCTTCTTCGATCAGCCGGATCTCGAAGCAGAGCTCCGGAGGCTCGTTGGCGCGGAAGCCGGAATCGATGTCTTTCTCGGCGAAGAGGCGGTCGGAATCGAGCAATCCGACGACCGGGTCATCGTCAGTCTGCGCGATGTCGAAGCTGATTCCGTACGCCGGCTGACCTCATCCTATCTGCTCGGTTGCGACGGGGCCGCGAGCTTCGTGCGCAATCACGCGAAGATCGAGTGGACGAGCCTTGGCTACGATCAGGACTGGCTGGTCGTCGACATCACCACGGCGCCGACGAACGACCTGCCGATGGCCACGATGCAGGTCTGCGACCCGGAGCGAATCCACACCTACATCTGTGTGAAGGATCCGAATCGGCGCTGGGAGTTCCAGCTGGTCCCGGGCGAGACGCGTGAAGAGATGTCGAAGCCCGAGCGGATCGACGCGTTGCTCAGTTCCTGGCTTCCCCGCGATCAATACGAAATCCGGCGCGCAGTCGTCTATCAGTTCCATGCAGCGACGGCGAACCGATGGCGGGATGGTCGCGTCCTGCTTGCCGGAGACGCAGCGCATCAGACGCCTCCCTTCCTCGGCCAGGGGCTGAATGCGGGCTTCCGGGATGCCATGAATCTCGGCTGGAAGCTCCCGCTCGTCCTCTCGGGGGTCTGTGACGACCGATTGCTCGATAGCTATTTCGACGAGCGAGATGCGCACGCGCGCGATCTCGTGGAATGGGCCGTGGGCATTGGAAAGCTGATGGAGACCCTGGCGGCCCAGGAGGCCGGCAAACCCAATCCGCACCCCGACTCGAGTCAGAGCGATGGCTATGGCCAGGGACGAACGGCACCGCCGCTGCGCTCGGGCGTGCTGATGATGGAGCAGACGAAGGCGGGCGCACCGATCGGGTCGCACCTTCGCCAGCCGATCGTTCGCTCGGCTGCTGGGGACTTCGTCTTGTTCGATGAACTCCTCGGCAGCGGTTTCGCCGCCGTGGGCCGCGCCCGGGCGGATCTCGAGCTTGGCCCGGAGGCGGAGGGGATCGCGAAGCGGCTCTCGATGCGTTTCGTGGCTCTCGATGAGATCGAAGCGTTCAAGGAAGGGAGTGGGCCCGACCTGGTATTCGGAACCAGCCCCGCCGTCATCGTCCGGCCGGATCGGGTGATCTTCGGTGTCGTCGACGCCGACACGACGCTGGACGATCTCGTCGCTGCGCTCGGGAAGAAGCTCGCCCTTCGAGCCTGAGCCACGACACCTTCAGTCCTCGCTCGGCGTCAGACACGACCCGCTGCAAACTCTTTGCAATCAATATATGATGAGCTATTCATATATCGATTGCAAGGAGGAATCAATGCCCGAAGACGTCATCGGACTCGATGCCTGCACAGCCAAGGTGGTAGATGAAGAGCGAGTCGCGGCCGCCAGGGCCGAGCTCCTTCCCGACGAAGAACTCGACGGACTCACCCAGCTCTTTCGCCTTCTGGGCGATCTGACCCGCGCCCGGCTCCTCTACGCGCTCCTCGAAGCGGGCGAGCTCTGTGTCTGCGATCTCTCGGCTGCCACCGGAACACCCGAGACGAACGTCTCTCACGCGCTTCGGCTTCTCCGGACCGCGGGAATCGTGAAGGCGCGCCGAGCGGGTCGGATGATGTTCTACAGCCTCGACGATGCGCATGTTCGGATGTTGCTCGATCTCTCGCGCGAGCACCTCCGCCACAGGCCAGGGGACGGAGGGTAGAGCCGTGGAAGCTGGATGGGCAAAGCTCCTTCTCTACGCAAACCTCGCGTCGCTCGGCGCACTGCTTGCCGGCGAGCTCTGGTGCATCGCGTTTCCCTCCCGTCGGATCTACCCGATGACGAGCCGAACCGCGTGGTACTACGCGATGTGGATCCTCTTCGGTATCGCCTTCTTCTCCAATCCCCTGTTCGTGTTCCTCGACTGGAACACAGGCAGCTGGCAGAGTGGTCTCCGGTTTTGGCTGGCCCTGCCTGTCGCGCTCCTCGGGGCCCTGCTCGTCAGTTGGGGGATCGCGACGCTAGGCGCGAAGAGGACCTCGGGGCTCCCAGATGGACTCGTCTCGAGTGGTCCCTATCGCATCACCCGAAATCCCCAATACGTCGGAGACTTCTTTCTCTTCGTCGGTGTCGCACTCCTCGCGAACTCCGAAGTCGTCGCTGTGACGCATCTACTGACGGCGCTCGTTCTTCTTCTCGCGCCCATCGCTGAAGAGCCCTGGCTCGAGGAACAGTACGGGGAGCCCTACCTCGCCTACCGAGAGACGGCGCCGCGCTATCTCTGAATTCACGTCGAGTGCAGACCATGCCTGACAACGACATTCTCACGGATCCGTTCTTCTGGGCGCTTCTCTCTGCAGTGGGGATGGGCGCGGGAAACACCATCGTCGCCGATGTCCTCCCTCGGAGTCGGTTCCTCGGGGCGCTCGTCGTCGCCTCCGTGATGCTTGGACGGATCCTCCTCGTGCTTCCCTTCTGTCCACAGCCTCGCTTCGAACTCGCGGGCCTTCACTGGCCTCTTGGGCTCGTCCTCATCGGTGCCGGCGCAGCGTTCGTTCTTCCAGTCTCCCGTGTTCATTGGACGACAGCGCCGGACGCTTCCGAGCGTCTCCGGAGCACCGGCGTCTACGGACTCGTTCGACATCCTGCCTATCTCGGAAACATCGTCTTGTGCCTCGGTTGGGCGGTCGCCTTCCGCTCGACCGTGGGCGTTGCACTCACCGTTCTCTGGTGGCTGAGCTTCTGGCTTCATGCACGGATCGAGGAAGCCTCACTCCTGCGAACGTATGGGGCGGACTACGAGGCCTACAAGCGTCGCGTCCCGTGGCGCATCATTCCATGGACGCACTTCCACACACGGGTGGCATCATGAGCGGTCGTCATGCACTCCTCCAAAGAGGTCTTCGCCTCGAGGCCCTGACCATCTCGTGGAACGTGATCGAGGCCGCGGTTGCCATCGGAGCTGGGTGGCTGGCGGGAAGTGTTGCCCTCGTCGGCTTCGGGTTGGACAGCACGATCGAAACGATTGCAGCGTCGGCCCTCTATCTCCGACTCCGCGCAGAGATGAGGGGAGCCACGGACGAAGAAGCAGAAGCCCACGAGACCCGTGCGCTTCGAGTGGTTGGCATCACCTTCTTCGCTCTCTCGCTCTATATCGTCTATGAGGCTGGCAGCACGCTCTGGTTCCAGGAACCACCGGACACGAGTCAGATCGGAATCGCGCTCGCCGCGCTCTCGCTCCTCGTCATGCCGTTTCTTGCCTGGGCGAAGTTTCGAACGGGACGAGCACTCGAGAGCCGTGCTCTCATTGCAGATGCGAAGGAGAGCCTCGCGTGTTCCTACCTGTCGCTCGCGCTGCTTCTCGGCCTTGGCGCCAACGCGCTCCTTGGCTGGTGGTGGGCGGACCCGGTGGCCGCGCTTGCGATGCTTCCGTGGATCCTCCGGGAAGGATGGGAAGCACTCGAGGAAGCCTCTTCTGATTGAGCGCGAGCGACGTGCGAATCGCGCTCCTCCAAGCCGGGCCTACGGCAGCTCCTGCCTTCGCACGGCGGCCGGCACGAGAGGAGGTGTTCCGGAAACGAAGGGTCTCATGCGGACCAGCCATTCCATGATCTCGGGGAACTCGAGGATGTCGTCGCCGCCCCGGAAACCTGTGAGGTAGTAGAGCGCGAACTGCGGGTAGGCCGCGAGATCTGGCAGTGACGGCGCGTCGCGCCCCGCGAGGAAGGGCCCATCCGCCAGGTGCGCGATGAACTGCTGGTAGACCCTCGTCTTGGATTCGCGAAGCGGCAGGCCATCGTCTGCCTGCGCAATCAGCCGCCGGACGAATGGGACGTTCTTGATGAGGAGCGGCCAGGCTGCGCGCAGTATCGGTGAGAGCCCACCATTGGCCGTCTTGCTCATCACGCGGGAGAGGTTCCAACCGTTTCTCCAGCGATCGAGCCCCTCGCCCGGGAAGTAGCGAAAGCTCGAGGGGATCAAACAATGCGAGACCCACTCGTCGATCTTCAGCAGCTGCTCCCGTTCGTCTCCTCCTTCGGGCAGGAGGTGCGGCTGCTCTGGGAAACATTCGTCGAGCCACAGGCCGATCGGCGTGGAGTCGGCCCGGCTCTCGTCGCCGATCGTCACCGCGGGGATCTGGCGGCCTACGGGCAGATCCTGCTTGACCCGGAACGGATGGATGTAGAAGCACTCGAAAGGCAGGCGCTTGTAGAGCAGGAAGCAGTGGACCTTCGCGGCGAAGGGGCTCATCGCGTAGGTGTAGAGCCTGATTCGAGGGGTCGTGGGGCCCGTGGGCATGGGGGCACGCTACTCCGCTCCGTCTCGCAGCTGAGCCGAGAGCCTAGTTCAGGCTGGATGAGAACCGTTGGAGTAGTTACTCTCAGAGTAAATACATGGATTATCGAGTCGAAGAGCTGGCCAGTCAGGCGGGTATCCGCGTCGACACCGTGCGGTACTACCAGGGGAAGGGCCTCCTGCCGGCGCCTCGACGGGAAGGCCGCGTGGCCTGGTATGGCGATGCCCATCTCGAGCGGCTGACACGGATTCGCGAGCTGAGGGATCAGGGGCTCACCCTGTCCTTGATCGGGCGCGTCTTCAGCCAGGAATCCGATGATCCGGGAGGCTCGCTGGTGGAAGCCCTGGTGGAGGAGCACCTCACCGGGCGGAGCTACACGAAGGCCGAACTCGCGGCGCAAGCCGGCGTGCCGGAGGCCTTCGTCACCGCCGCCCAGACGGCGGGCTTGATCGAACCGCTTCTCCTCGAAGCCGAAGAGCGCTTCAGCGAGGCCGATCTCTCCATGGCACGGGCGGGCCTGGAGCTACTCGAAGCCGGTTTCCCGATGCAGGAACTGCTCCGGCTTGCCGTTCGCCATGCGAGCCATGTGCAGGAAACCACGGAAGCCGCGATCGACCTCTTCGACGGCCACGTGCGCCGGGACGCAGCAGGAGAAGAGCGGGATCCGGCAGATGTGACGCAGCAGTTCCGCACATTGTTGCCTGTGCTGACGCGCCTGGTCGCTCAGCACTTTCAGCGCACGCTGGTGTCGCGTGCCCTCGGCAAAGTCGCGGACCAGGGGTCGTCGGAGGAGTTGCGTGATGCGCTTGCCGCCACGGAATCCGGCTTGGAGGTCAGTGTCTCGTGGCGTTGAGTTCACTTCCCGACGCACCCGAGAAACGCGACGCCGTACGCGGGATGTTCGATCGGATCGCTCCGCGTTACGACCTGGTGAATCGATTGATGACGATGGGCCTCGACCAACGTTGGCGTCGGGTCGCGTTGGATCGGGCTGCGGTGGGCCCCGGGGATCGGGTGGTGGATCTTGCCTGCGGCACGGGTGATCTCCTCGAACAAGCCGCCGCACGCGGTGCCCGCGTGACGGGCGTCGATTTCAGTCGTGGCATGCTCGTCGGCGCCAAGCGACGGCTTCCGCGAGCCAGCCTCGTTCAGGCCGACGGCGAGCGGCTTCCGCTGGCGAATGCATCCATCGACGTCCTCACCTGTGGGTTCGCGCTCCGGAACTTCGCAGACTTGAAGGCTGCCTTCAGCGAAATGGGGCGCGTCCTCGCCGATCGCGGCCGCCTGGCATTGCTGGAGGTCGATCGACCTTCGATCCCCGGTATCGCGGCACTCCACTCCGTCTATTTCAATCGGATCGTGCCGCGCATCGGAGCCATGCTCTCGGATCGGGCCGCCTACGAATACCTGCCCGAATCCACGGTCTATCTGCCGAACCCTCCCGAGCTTCAACGCATGATCGAAGACAGCGGATTCGATCAGGTGCATAAGGTCTCCTTCCTGTTCGGTGCTGCCCAGCTGATTTGTGCCCAACGGAGACCACGAACGGGATGATGCCGATCACAATCCGCTGGAAGGAGCTTCCGGCGCGAGAGGAGGGGCCGCCGTTCGGCTCCGAATCCCATGAGGATTTGTTCTCCTGGGAGATTCCGCGCCGCGGAGAATCGCTCTGGGCGATGGGTGCTGTGGCCGAGATCCAGAGCGCGGGTACGGACCGCTTCGAGCGAGCCGCTGCACTCCGTGAACTGGCTCGCAAGGAAATCTCCATCGAAGGCGACACACCTGTTCGTGCGCCGCTCTGGGTCGGGGGTTTTTCGTTCTCCGACGAGCCGGGCGCTGCTGGGGAGGATTGGCTCGGGTTTCCGGCGCTGCGCTTCGCCGTTCCACGGCGTCTCTTCTTGCGCCGTAAAGGTCGGTCCTTCGAGGCCGAAGCGACGGGCGGGGATCCCCGACTGGGCTTCGCAGGGCCCGACTCTGAGAGTCAATCTGCCGCCCCGCGTGGTGTTTCCGGCTCCGCTGTTGCGGCTTCGTCTCTCTCATTTGGAGGGTCGAACGGGGCTGCGGACCGCTCGCTCTTCTCGCAGGCCTGCGCCAGTACGCGTTGTGGTGAGTTGCAGAAGATCGTCGTCGCCCGAGCGGCGTCCGTGGCGTCGGACGAGGGCTTTCCGATCGAACGGATCCTCGCGGCACTGCGCCGGGCGCATCCCGATTGTCGGCACTACCGCGTTCGGCGCGGCAATGCCGTCTTCCTCGGTGCGACGCCCGAGCGCTTGCTATGCGTCGCTGGAGAGCGCGTATCGGCCGACGCGATTGCCGGAACGACCCGTCGTGGCGAAAGCCCGGAAGAGGAAGCCCGCCTGCGTCGCACGCTCTTCCTGAGCAAGAAAGAGCAGGAAGAGCACGCTCTTGTCGTCGAGGGTCTGCGCACCGCGCTGGCCCGACATGATCGGGATGTGGTCGTCCCCGAGGCGCCTCGAGTGATCGCCACAGGAGGCGTGCAGCACCTGCATACACCGCTGGAGGCAACGATCCCCGGAGGAGAGTTGCTACGGCTCGCAGGAGAGCTTCATCCTTCACCCGCGGTGGCGGGCTCGCCGGTTTCCGAGGCTCGCGCGTGGATCGCGTCTCACGAACGATTCGAACGGGGCTGGTATGCCGGCGGAGTCGGGTGGCTCGATGGCACGAGCGGCGGCGAAATCGCCGTCGCGCTTCGCTGCGGTCTCTTCCGGGCGAACCGTGGACGGTTGTATGCGGGTGCCGGGATCGTCGCGGCCTCGGATCCCGAGAAGGAACTCGCCGAAACCCGGCTCAAGATGCACTCCTTGCTCGACGCGATGCAGGCGTGCTGAGATGACGACCGTCCCGGATCCCAACACGGCCTTCGCAAGCGCACTCTGGTCCGGCCTGGTGGAGGCCGGTGTCGCACGGGTCTGCGTCTGCTCCGGTTCCCGGTCGGCTCCACTGGCCGTCGCCGCGGCCTGGCAACCCGGGCTCGATGTCAGCGTCCATCTGGATGAACGCTCTGCGGGCTTCATTGCCCTCGGTGCGGCTCGTGCCGAACGCCGGCCCGTGGCGTTGGTGTGTACATCGGGGACGGCCGCTGCCAACTTCCTTCCTGCCGTCGTGGAGGCTTCTCACGCCGGCGTTCCGCTTATCGTGCTGACCGCCGATCGACCACCGGAGCTTCGTGGCTGGGGTGCTGCCCAGACGATCGACCAGCACGGGATCTTCGGATCTCGCGTGCGTTGGGGCGCGGAGCTTCCGCCGCCAGGCACCGACAGCCCCGGCCCAGCCTACTCGCGTGCGCTCGCCGCCCGCTGCGTCGCCGAGGCCAGTGAGGGAACACCGGGCCCGGTGCATTTGAACGTTCCCTTCCGCGAGCCGCTGCATCCGAACGCGGCTTCCCTGGCGGTTTCCGGCGCCCCCTCTTCAGGGCGCGCCGTACAGCGCCCGGCCGTCGCACGGGGGCCAATGCCCGAAGCGATCGCGCTGCTTGCCGAGAAGGTGGGGCAGGCGCGGCATGGTGTCCTCATCGCGGGCCCGTGTCCCGATGCCGACCCTCGTCTCCTCGGAGAGGCAGCACTCGCTTTCGCGAGTTCGACCGGTTGGCCCGTGCTCGCGGAAGTCCCTTCCCAGCTTCGCGCAGGGCCGGGTGCGGCTGCTGGCATCGTTCTGGCGGGCGGAGAGGCGTTGGTGCGGAATTCCGCGTTTGCCTCTGCCAACCCGCCCGATGTCGTGCTGCGGCTGGGTGCGCCCACCACGAGCAAAGCCATGCACCGGTGGATGGCGGCTCACCCTGAGGCCGAGGTGATCGCCATCGATGCAGAAGCTCGCTTCCAGGATCCTGCCTGGCGGGTGGATCATTGGGTCTCGGCCGATCCGTGCGCCGTGCTCCAAGCTCTGGCCGAGACGTTCGACGGCGGTGTCTCCGATCCGGCCTGGTTGCATGCGTTTCGAGCCGGCACCAAAGCCGCGATGGCTGCGCTGGCGAGCTCCGTTGCGGATTGCCCCGGGCTTCCCGCTGCGCGGGTGGTGCAGGAACTGGCCCGGGAGTTGCCGGCCGACGCAGGGCTCTTCCTCTCGAATGGGCTGGCCATCCGGCACGCAGATCTCTTCCTGCCAGCCCGATCCGGCCCGCTCCGGGTGTTTGCCAATCGCGGCGCGAACGGCATCGACGGAATCGTGTCGACGGCCCTCGGCGCCAGCCTCGGTTGCGATTCCATGACGTTGCTGACGGGAGATCTGGCCTTCCTGCACGATCTATCCGGACTCCTTGCGGCAAAGAGGATGAAGACCCCCCTCGTGATCGTGGTTCTCGATGACGACGGAGGTGGCATCTTCGACCACCTTCCGATCGCGGAACTCGGCGAGAGCGTTCGTTTCGAAGAGCTCTTTCGGACTCCCCACGGCGCGGATCTCGAGCCGCTGGTCGAAGGCTTCGGCGTTCCCTTCCATCAGGCGGTTTCACCAGAATCGTTTCGCCGTGCGTTGCAAGCGGCTCGAGACATCGACGGGCCGACCGTCATCCGCGTTGGTTTGGATCCGAAGGAACAACGGGCGATTCAAGAGCGAGCACTCGCCCTGGTCGATACCGCGCTTCGAGAAGGCGGGCTCGTATGAACGCCCGGTCCGCTCCGATGGATGTGGGGCGCAAGCTCTTCGTTCGCAGCGAGGGTGAAGGTCCGGCTGTTCTCCTGTTGCATGGCTTCACAGGCTCATCCGAGGGTCTTGGTGGCATCGCCGATGCTCTCGAAGGCCACCAGCGCATCCGGGTCGATCTGATCGGCCACGGGGAAAGTGAGTCGCCTACCGGGCCGGGGAGTCTCCGCGCCTATCGCATGGAGAGCTGCGCTGCCGATCTCGTGCGGGTACTCGATGCCCAGGGGATCGAGCGGACGCACGTGGTTGGCTATTCGATGGGAGCGCGCGTGGGTCTGGCGCTGGCCATCTGGGCACCGGAAAGGGTAGGGCGTTGCGTGCTACTCGGCGCCCGTGCCGGAATCGAGGATCCCTCGGCACGGGTGGCGCGGGTTCGCGCGGACGAAGCCCTCGCCGATCGGATCGAAGAAGGTGGGATCGAGGCGTTCGTCGACCATTGGATGGCGCTACCGATCTTCGCGAGCCAGGCTCGGCTCGGGGAAGCGGCTCTCGAAGCGGCGCGAGCGGAGCGCCTTCGCGGGAACCCTCGAGGGCTCGCTCACTCGCTTCGGGGAATGGGTGCGGGGGCGCAGCCTCCGCTCTTCGATGATCTGCCCTCTCTTCGGGCGCCCACCCTCTTCGTGGCAGGCGCAGAGGACGAGGCGTTTTGCGAGGCGGGCCGCGACCTGGCGGCCCGCACACCTGCCGCCCGTTTCCTTGCGATTCCCGAGGCCGGCCATGCGGCCCACCTCGAGGCATCGGATGAGTTCAACCGTATCACCCGCTCGTTCCTGAGCGAGGCCATGAAGGAGAAGCCGTGAGCAATGTGGATTGGAAGGAAGCACGAACCTACGAGGACATCCGCTACGAAACGGCGGAAGGCATTGCCAAGATCACGATCGATCGGCCCGAAGTCCACAACGCTTTCCGGCCGCGTACGCTCTTCGAGTTGATCGATGCCTTCTCCCGGGCGAGGGAGGATCAGACGATCGGCGTGATCCTGTTCACCGGCGCGGGGGGCAAGGCCTTCTGTTCCGGCGGTGATCAGAAGGTCCGCGGCGATGCGGGTTACGTCGGCGACGATGGGATTCCGCGCCTCAATGCACTCGATCTCCAACGCGTGATCCGAAGCCTGCCGAAGCCGATCATCGCATTGGTTCCCGGGTGGGCGATCGGTGGCGGCCACGTGTTGCATCTGATCTGTGATCTGACCATCGCGGCAGAAGGGGCACGTTTCGGTCAGACCGGTCCGAAGGTCGGCAGCTTCGATGCGGGCTTCGGCGCCTCCTATCTCGCCCGCGTGGTCGGCCAAAAGAAGGCCCGCGAGATCTGGTACCTCTGCGATGAGTACGATGCCAACGAAGCCCTGGACATGGGGCTCGTCAACAAGGTCGTGCCGCAGGACGAGCTGGAGGAGGCTGGAGTTGCCTGGGCGCGTCGCATTCTCCGCCACAGCCCGCTGGCGATCCGGTGCCTGAAGGCGGCGTTCAATGCGGATTGCGATGGCCAGGCGGGCATTCAGGAGCTGGCCGGCCACGCCACCCAGCTGTTCTACATGACAGAGGAAGCCCAGGAGGGGCGGAACGCCTTCGTCGAAAAACGCGATCCCGATTTCAGCGAGTTCCCGTGGCGGCCGTGAGTGACGGCGAGGTTGCAGCTCGTCCCGATCCGTTCACCGCGTGGTGGGCGGCCTCGCGTCCGAAGACGCTCTCCGTATCGATGGTTCCGGTCGCGGTAGGAACGGCGCTGGCCACGCAGACCGGCCCACTTCTGCCCGAGCGGGCGGTGGTGGCGGCGGCCACGGCGCTGCTGCTTCAGCTCGCCTGCAACTGGATCAACGACTACGCGGATTTCGAGAGCGGGGCCGATGCCGAAGGGCGGCTCGGCCCACCGCGGGCCGCAGCGATGGGTTGGATCGAACCGGCGGTGCTGCGGCGAGCTGCAGTCTTGGCGCTGCTCGGCGCGGGGGGGCTCGGTTTCTGGTTGGCCGCCCAGGCCGGCTGGGTGCTGCTCGTTCCCGGAGGTTTTGCATTGCTCGCCGCGTGGGCGTACACCGCCGGTCCCTGGCCCCTCGGCTACCACGGGCTCGGCGACGCGGCGGTCTTCCTCTTCTTCGGGCTCTTCGCGGTGACGGCCTCGAGCTATCTTCACACCGACGCCTGGCTTCCGCTGGCCGCGGGCGCTGCCTTGCCCGTGGGATTGCTGGCCACCCTCGTGCTGGCAGTGAACAACCTGCGTGACGTTTCGACGGACGAGTTGGTTGGTAAGCAGACGTTGGCTGTGCGGCTCGGGGAAGCCGGCGCTCGTCGCTATGCGCAGGGGCTGCTCGCCGGGAGCTTCATCGCCTTGTGCGGGCTCCCGCTACTCGGGAGCGGGCTTGCTGCACCGCTACTCCCGATCCTCTCGCTGCCGCTTGCGTGGCGTCTCGTCCATCCCCTGCGTCATGCACGCGGTACGGAGCTGAACCCGATCCTGGCGGGCGCTGCCCGGCTTCAGCTCGTGTTCGGGAGCCTGCTCACGCTGGGCTTCCTGCTTCCATTCTGATCGATGACACGAATCACCTTCGCCAAGCTGCACCGTCACCCGCACCGCCTGGAAGGTTCCCTGCACACGGCGCAGGGCTCGGTGCCCCAGGTCCGCGAAACCTGGCTGATCGAGCTGCGCGACGAGAACGGGCGCATTGCCTGGGGTGAAGCGGCACCCTGGCCGGCTCATGGCACCGAGGGCGATGACGCCGTAGCAGCGACTCTCGGTTCCATCACGGAGCAGTTGCGTGGCACTACCGCGGAGCAGGCTTTCTCTCTGGATCATGGGCAGGTCGGGCCGAGCGCACAGTGGGCGCTCGACACAGCGCTCGGAGACCTCGGCGCTCAGGTGGCGGATGTCTCCCTGGCCTCCTACTGGGCTGGTCGGGAGATTCGGCAGAGCGAAATTCCAACGAGCGCGCTGATGCGGAGCGCATCCCGCCTGGAGACGGAGCAGGCGCTCGCGGAGAGCCAACATACGCTCAAGCTCAAGGTGGGCTTCGAAAGCCTCCGCGATGATGTCGCCCGGGTTGCGTCGGTTCGCACGGCCGTGGGGCCGGATGTGGCACTGCGGCTCGATGCGAACGGTGCATGGCAGGCGGAAGAAGCTCTTGCTGCGCTGGAGGCGCTGAAGCCCTTCAGCCCCGAGTTCGTCGAGCAACCCGTCGCGGCTTCCGATCCCCTGGGCCTTGCCGATGTCTGCAAACACTCAGCGGTGCCGATTGCCCTGGACGAAAGTCTCGTGGCGTCGACCTCGCCAGCGGAACTTCTCGAGATCGGCGCATCGGTCTGGGTCTTGAAGCCGGCTGCCCTTGGCCTTTCGCGTTTTCGCGTCTTGGCGGAAGAGGCGGATCGTGTCGGTGTGAAGATTGTCGTGAGCTCGTTGTTGGACGGGGATGTGTCCGTTGGTGCCGCCCTCCATCTCGCCGCGGGTCGGCCCGAGCCGTTCATTGCCTGTGGCCTGGATCTCTGTTTCACGAAGGAAGTGGTGCCGAGCAGAGGTTTCGTGAGGCTGCCTTCCGCGGCCGGCTTGGGGTGGCGGCCATGACGCATGCCGCCGCCTGGTTGCGCGAGCGGGCGGAACGCACGCCCGAGCGATTGGCGCTGCTCGCGGGGAGCCAGCGCCTGGACTTTGCTGAGTTCCTGGCAGGCGCATCTCGTCGAGCCTGCGCGTTGCGGGAGCGTGGCGTTCGTCCTGGCCATCTGGTGGCGCTATGGCTGCCCGGTGGCGTTGAGGGTGCGCTGCGTCTCTGGGGCGCATGGCTGGCGGGTGCGCGGGTGCTGCCGATGAACGACCGGCTCGCGGAAGGCGAGACCTCGCGTCTGTTGGCGAGTGTTCATCCCGATCATCGCGTCGCTGCAGACGAATGCTTGATGGGGGAGGGCGGCCCTTTGCCCGTCGACGTTCGTGGTGACATCGCGCTCGTACTGTTCACGTCGGGAACGGCAGGGCCGCCGAAAGCTGCATGTCTGCGGCACTCGAACCTGTTGGCAAGTGCCGAAGCGTCGGCGCGCTTGCTGGGAACGAAGGAAGACGACCGGTGGCTCGCCTGCCTTCCACTCTTTCACGTTGGCGGCTTGATGATCCTGGTGCGAAGCGTTCTGGATGGTTCAGGTGTCGTGCTCCAGAGCGGGTTCGACACCACGCGTGTGAACGAGTCCCTCGATTCGGAGGGGATCACCCTCGCATCCTTCGTGCCTACGACGCTGAGACGGCTACTCGACCAACGCGTTGAGGGTCGCGCACCCAGCTCTCTGCGGGCTGTGCTCCTCGGTGGCGCGGCCGCTCCGGAGAGCCTGGTCCGACGAGCACGCCAGCAGGGTTTTCCCGTTCGAACCACCTACGGACTGACCGAGGCCTCCTCGCAGGTGGCGACCTCGGGCCCCGAGGACGAGGGAGCCGGCTTCGTGGGGCGCCCCTTGCCGGGCACGGAGCTTCGCGTGGTCGACGATGCGGGCCGGCCTCGTGCCCAAGGAGAGGAGGGTGAGGTGTGCGTCCGAGGGCCTCACGTGTTCGCCGGGTATTTGGGCGATGCGGACGCCACGAGTCGGGTACTTCGGGACGGCTGGCTCCACACTGGAGATCGAGGCCGTCTCGCTGCCGACGGATGCCTCTGGATGCTCGGGCGTCGAAGCGATTTGATCGTGAGCGGCGGTGAGAATGTTCATCCGGGAGAGGTGGAAGCGGCTCTGCTCGATCACTCCGCGGTTTCCGAGGTGGCCGTCGCCGGTTTGCCCGACCCGGACCTGGGTCAACGCGCTGCGGCCTGGGTCGTGCCGAAGCGGATCGATGCACCGCCGACCGTCGACGAGCTGCGAACCTTCGCCCGCAAATCCCTGGCGGGCTACAAGCTGCCGAGAGAGATCCGCTTCGTCACGGCTCTACCGCGGAACGCCATGGGGAAGGTGCTGCGCCACGGACTCGAGGGACTCGAGGCTCCGCACGGCACCTCTGTTGAGGACTAGCCCCAATCCGTCATTGGATCCGGGCCCCTGAGGGTATCGGTCCGGGTCAGGCGGCGAGTTGTTCGATGGCCCGATTGAATCGTTGGCGGGTGGAGGCCTCGGCAGCGATCCGCAGCTCGGCGCGCCCCTGAGGCCG
>JAAETT010000336.1 GCA_024228115.1 bacterium | reverse complement strand
TAAATGCTTCGATTCGGCCAAATTCGGGACAGAGATCGGAAGATGATGCAGCACAATTTCAGCTTCATATTCATTATCCATACTTCAAATAACATTCTGGAAGAGAATTCAAGAAAAATCGACAAAAATCGTCATTTTCCTTTAGATCCTTGGATTCGGCCAAATTTTGTACAGCGATCGAATGAACACGCAGCCTAATTTCAGTTTGATATTCGTTATCCACACTTCAAACAATCTACTGGTAGCGAATTTAAGAAAAATCGGCAAAAATCGTCTTTTTCCTTCAAATCCCCGGATTTGGCCAGAATTCGGGATAGCGATTAGAAGAAGACACAGCACAATTTCAGCTCTCGTTATCTACACTTCAAATAACCTACTAAAAAAGCGAATTTAAGAGAAATCGCCGAAAATCGTCATTTTCCTTTAAATCCTTGGATTCGGCCAAGTTCGCGATAGAGATCAGAAGAAGATGCAGCAAAATTTCAGCTTCATATTCATTATCCATACTTTAAATAACATTCTGGAAGAGAATTCAAGAAAAATCGACAAAAATCGTCATTTTCCTTCAAATCCGCAGATTCGGCCAGAATTCGGGATAGCGATCAGAAGAAGACACAACACAATTTCAGCTCGATACTCGTTATTGACACTTCAAACAACCTACTAAAAAAAGCGAATTTAAGAGAAATCGCCGAAAATCGTCATTTTCCTTCAAATATTTGGATACGGCCAAAATTCGGGATAGAGATCGAAAGAAGACACAGCACAATTTCAACTCGATATTCGTTTTCTGCACTTCAAATAACCTACTGGAGGCGAATTTAGAGAAAGCGCCGAAAATCATCATTTTCCTGCAAATCCTTGGATTCGGCCGAACTTGGGACAGCGATCAGAAGACACAGCTCAATTTCAGCTTCATATTCGTGGCCTACACTTCGTGAGCTGTTCAGTCCAAATCCAAATCGTCCAGTTCATGAGTTATGCCTCTGAACACCCGAATCAGCATTCGACCTTAAGTACTGAAAATTCCGAAATTCGAGATCCCATAACTTCGGGTCATCGAATCGAATCGAGACAAAAACACCTATAGCCTCTCAGCATTGACCTTACACTAGGTCTGTCAAGTTTCAGTGCAATCGAGCCAGTATTTCATGAGTTATGCCTCTGAATACCTGAATTAGCATTTCACCTTAAGTACTGAAAATTCCGAATTCGAGATACCATAACTTTCGACCATCGAACCGAAACGAAAGAAATATAAAAATCCCTCCTGTGAATTAGCCCGATGCGCAGTAAAAACGGTTTTGGCAGCGTCGGACAAACTTTTTAAAAATTTAAAAAAAAATTAAATTTTTTTAATTTTAAAATTTTAATTAAACTTTTAAAAAGTTGACTGCACGCCGCAGCTCGCAAGGACGAATCGAATGACCTATCATTCATTCAAATCCGATCAGCCGTTCAAGAGTTATACCTCTGAACACCTCGGAACACCTCGAAAATCGGAACGTCATAACTTGCGACCGGGGAGTCGAATCGAAAAAATAAAAAAAGCCCCTTCCACAATTTAGC
>JAAETT010000335.1 GCA_024228115.1 bacterium | reverse complement strand
TCTCGCGCTACGTGCCGAAGACGAAGCCCGACCGCAGCCAGCAACAACGGTGGATCACCTTCCTCCGAAATCACAAGGACATGATCGCGGGCATGGACTTCTTTGTCGTCCCGACCGTCCGGTTCCAACTGCTGTACGTCTGGTTCGCGATCGACCACGGCAGACGGCGAGTTCTCCACTTCAACGTCACCGAGAATCCGAGCGCTCACTGGGTGATCCAGCAGCTGCGTGAGACCCTCCCAAACGAACCAAGCCATCGATTCCTGATTTACGACAACGACTCGATCTTCTCGGCTGCGGTCGCCCACGCGATCAAGAGCTTCGAAATCGACCCAAAGCGCACGGCCTTCCGAAGCCCATGGCAGAACGGAACCGCTGAGCGCTTCGTGGGTTCCGTCCGACGCGAACTGCTCGACCACGTGGTCGTCTTGAACGAAGACCACTTAAGACGGCTACTCCGCGAGTACGTCGACTACTACAACGACGAGCGAGTCCACACATCGATTGGCGATTCACCGGTCGGTCGACTCGTAGAATCACGACCT
>JAAETT010000334.1 GCA_024228115.1 bacterium | reverse complement strand
GCTGGAACATGCGCTGTTCCACTGGAGTGGGCGAGATGAACTCGCTCGACCGGAAGAGCGTCAAGATGAAGCCCTCCCCCAGCACGTGGAGGAAGACGCTGCCCTCGCTGTAGCTGTCGGCCTCGAGGATCCCCTTGAGGGCGTGCTCGCCGCGCACGCTGGCGCGAAAGAGCCCCGCCCCGGCCAGCGCCCGTTTGCGAAAGACCTCGGCATGGCGCGCCTCGTCGATCGCCTGCGTCGCGATGAAGCCCTTCACCTCCTGGAAGTAGCTGTTCATGTGGTGGCTCCACTTCGCCGGCAAATCCGTAGCGATCATCTCGACTTCGGAGAGCAGTGTGCAGAGCTGACAGAACGCGATCTCGACTTCATCGGGGATTTCATGCTTGTCCATGTCCTGCCAGGGAACGTCCGTCGAAACGTTCCATTGGCGGCTCATGGCCTCTTCCCAGTAGCGCTGTACGCGGTATCCCCAGACGTCGCTCTTCTTGTTCAGTGAGGGTCCGAGGTCCGGCTGGTCGCTTCCCTCGGCCAGGATGGCACCGCGAGGTGCCAGGCCTCGGTTCTCGCGAACGATTTCCGGCGTGTTCTCGATCGAGTAGGGCCCCACCTCACAATCTTCGATCGTAAGGCCGCGTCGCGGATCCTTCCGGCGCACTTTCACCGTCTCGCGAGCATCGTCGAGCCAGCTGAAATCCAGATTGCCCTTCTTGATGTCACGGACGCGAAGGTTGAAATCGGAGTTGTAGGAGAAGTCGTTGGTTCCGTAGTAGCTCATCGGGATGGATCCTCCGGCGCGGGCTTCAGGCCCACTCGATTTCGAGATCCGAAGCCTGGTTCACGAAGGCCTGGATCGTTGCCATGAAGCGATAGAACTTGTCGTGGCCTTCCGGATCGTCGTAGACGACCTTCATGCGGTCGCCGACGTGGGAGAGGCTGTTCAGCGTATAGGCCGGTTCCGGTTGGCCGTTCTTCTGGATCGATTCGATTGATTCCTTCCACAGCGAAAGCGGTGCTTCGAGCATGAAATCGAATTCGGCACCGTCGGGGCTCGAAAGCTCCCGAACATCGGAGCAATCGAAGACATCGAAAGTGAGCGAATAGAGATGTGAGGTTTCTCCATCCACCTTCACCCCCATTACCGTGTCGCAGAACCCCAGCTTCTCGAACTCGGCCGGGTTCGCATTCATGCGACTTGCGAGTTCCTGGAAGAAGTCGAGTGAAGGAAACTTGATCGCCATTGTCTTCTCCTCGTGTCAGTCAGTTTCGTTCGCCGCAGTCGTGGGCGGCAGATCACTCAAGTCGAGATAGGCCAGGTATGCGCGCGTCAGCTCGCGAGCGAGTTGTTCATCCGAGGTGGGGAGCCCGTAGGTAGCCACTTCGTCGAATAGGACGGCGTGCTCGAGTGCCGCGAGAACGAATTGGACTCCGAAGCGCACGGCCGCCGCGGGCTCCGGATGCCGGATCCTCTCGGCACGCACGAGCAGCAACGCTTCCACGTGCTGCCCGACATGCGCCGCCAGGCGCGCCTTGCGTTCGATCATCGCCGGCTCGCTCTTCGAGAGGGCCGACAGCTCGCGGAGGATTCCGCGACGCTCCCGGTGGATCTCGACGAGGAAGCTGATCAGTTGGCTGACGATCTCCTCGATGCTGGCGCCCTCCCAACGATCGAGGCCGAGCGTCGTATCGGCGGTCAGGGTGGCTTCCTGCGCGAAGCGATCCTGCAGGCTGTGCAGCACGGCCTGCTTGTCGCGGAACCGGGAGTAGACCGCACCCACCGAACAGCCCGCCCGAGCGGCAATCTCCGCAACCGTGATGTCGTCGAATCCCTTGTCCGCGATCAGCGCCTCCGCGCTGTCGAGCAGGCGCTCCAGGGTCTGCTGGCTCCTCGCCTGCTGGACCGGCCGGATCCATCGGAAATGAGGTTCAGGGTGCAATCTCACGGAAACCCGTTGGAGTTTCGTGAATTGTAATTCGCATTCAGTTTTGGTCAATGGCCAGGTGAGTCGTCACAAGAGGCGTGTCGAGCGGGAACCTCAGGGTGCGGAGCCCGGCTCCGAGCTCGCGTCCATCAAGTGCTTGCGGAACCAACTGAGCGCCAGATCCGAGGCTTCGGCGTAGCGCCTCGTATAGACGTCGTAGTGCTTGCCGGGCAGGAGCTGGTACTCGGCCGGGGCATTGGCCTTGATGCGCTCGAAGGCCTCCAACCCGTTCTGCTTGCGATCGAAGAGCTCCTCGTCCTCCATATCGATGAAGAGGGTCGGGATCCGCACCTGTTCAGCGAACTCGAGGGGCCGATAGGAGATCATCCGCGCGACGTCCGGGGTGCCGCTCAATCCAGGGGCGCCGTCGATGCCCTGGGGCAACGGGGGATCGAGTTCGCCGCGGGCCTTCTCCCGGGCGCGTCGCTCGGCGTGGGCGAGGTACTCGGGCGGGGGCGTTCCGCCGCCCTGGGCGCCCACTTGCGCGACGGCCGCTGAAAACCCCTCGGTGGCCGCGAGGGTTACCGCGTGGCCAGCGCCGTAGCTGGTGCCCCAGATACCGATGCGCTTCGGGTCGACGTCCGGCTCGCTCTTCAACACGGCCAGGGCCGCGCGCAGATCTTCGAGCTGGTCCCAGGGGTCCACCACCTCGCGGATCACCCGCGTCTTCACGGTGACGTGGCCGCTCTCGTCCGGTTCGGGGAGTTCGTCGACCGCGATCAGCCGGCCTTCACTCTCGCCCCAACCACGGTAGTCGAAGCTCAACACGACGAAGCCCGCAGCAGCGAATTTTGGGGCGTAGGTGATGTCGAGGTGCTCGCGCAGGCCGCCCCAACCGTGGGCCAGCAGGATCGCGGGGCGCTTCGTCGTGACGTCCGGCTGCGCTCCCTTCGCCCGCCACACCTGGGCAGCGATCCGCGTTCCCTGGCTCCAGATCGTCACCGGCACCGGTTCAGCGCCGTAGTAGAGCTCCGCCGCACAGCTGGCCCCGGGCGTCGCGAGTACGATCGCTAGCAGGGCCAGCCATGCGAGCGGCGAAACTCGTCCCTTCACTTCCTCGTCCTCCCTGGCGCTGGCCAGTCCGCCATACCATGGGATCCCAACTGCAAAGCAAGCGCAAGAGGCAAAGGAAGCGCAGGAGCGGAGGTTTTCAGCTCGGTGTCATCTCGAGGTGATCGTCCCAGCGTCCGCATCGACTTCGACGAGTGTGCCGTCGGGCAGTTCCGACGTTGCGCGGGTCACGCCGAAGACGGCGGGGATGCCGAGCTCGCGAGCTACCACGGCCGCATGGCACATGAGGCCTCCGACCTCCATCACGATGGCGCCCGCGCGCGAGAAGAGCGGGGTCCAGCCGGGGTCGGCGAAGCGCACCACGATGACCTCACCTGCCTCGAAGGCGTTCGGGTCAGGCTCGTGGAGTACTCGCACGCGCCCCTCGATCCGCCCGGTCGAGATGCCGGTTCCCTTGAGGACGCCATCGCCATCGTGGCCGACCTCCCCATCCGGAATGGGGACGCTGTCGGAGCGCACGAAGTCGGGTGCTGGGTTCTGCTCGAATGAGGCGAGTTCCTCAATGCGTCTCTTTACGAGGTGCTGTGCATCCTGGGTCGTCAGCGCTCCCTCGACGAGCTCGGTCATCTCCAGATGAAAGACATCCTCCGGTCGCTCCAGCTGCCCTTGCTCGGCCATGCGCGCACCGATCTCGAGAGCGATGGCGCGAATCCGGGGGAAGACCGTCAGCAGGTAGTGTTTGCCGGATTCCCGGTTGGGGAGATGGCGTTCCGCCAGGCGAGCCGTCCAGCGCAGGAACGGCCGTTTCCAGCGGGGTGCGGTGGCGACGGCGGCTCGGATGGCAGCACGTCGCTCGTCGGCGAGGCGATCCAGCCGCTCGCGGACCCCCTCCTTCGGTGGCTCGGCCAGGCCGCGCCGCACGATGTCGAGGAGCATGCCGGGATCGTCCAACCAACGCGGCGTGGCGACATCGAATTCCTTGGGGCAGCGATGGCCGTTCCAGGCGAGGAAGTCGGCTAGCCCTGCAAGCCAGGCGCGACCCTCCGCGCTCTCCTCGAGCGCCTCGAAAAGATCGTGGGTGCCGGTCGTCCCCGCGAAGGCACCCTCGAGCGGCCTGGCAGCCTCGGTCAGGGTCTCGAGCTCCAGAGACATGGCGGTCGTGGGGTTGTGGGCGATTCCGACGGCCAACAATTTCTGTGCTGCGGGATGCGCCCGGAAGACGCGCCGGGCGAGTCCATAACTCCCGACGGCGAAGATCAGCGACCACATCATGTGGGCCGATTCGAGGAACTCGCTATCCGTGATCGCGTCGAGCTCGGCGACCAACTGCCGGGTCGTGCGATCGTGTAGCGGTGCATCGCGTTGCTCGATCACCCGGGCGCCGAAGCGGCGGAAGTGCTGCAGCCGTGCTTCGGGCCGGAAGGCGCCGAGGAACGCGGGGAGTGTCTTCATATGGCCGAGGATCGACTCGCTCCAGAGGAACCACCGCATTCGCGCGCTGAGACGCCGCGGCAGGAGAACCCCCCGGCCCACAAGCTCACGGATGATCGGACCCGCGTTGGCGTCGATTTCATCCGCCATCGCCTCGGTGAACGGGCCGACCACCGGGATCGCCCGCATCGCGTTCAGGTTGCCGTAGATCCGGCCCTGAACGCGGTCGCCCGGGTTCATGGCATCGCGCAGGCCGCTGCGTCGCGCCCGTTCGCTCCCGAGCCCGACGAGCGAGGGGAGGAGACGATCTCGCCAGAGGCTCCAGGAGAACATCGGCAACGGGTCCGGCATCGTCTCGCGAATGTTGAGATTGCTCCAGACCGAGACCGCGCCGTCATTTGCGGAAGCGTTGGTGCGTTCGATCCGCGGTGTCGGCGGGGGCTCGGCAGCGACCGTGATGGGTCGGGCTTGAAGCCACCAGGGCTCGGCGTCGTCTTCGAGGGCCCATTCGAGGTCGAGCGGATGGCCGAAAGCTCGCTCGAGGCGAAGCGCCTCGACGACGATGGCGATCGCTTCCTTCTCGCTGAGGACGCGCTCATCGTCGCCAACATGTTCCAGATGCGCCTCGAAGCCGCCCAGGCCAGAGGGGTAGACACGCCAACGCTCCGGCTCGGTGTGGCCCGAAACGAGTTGGTCGCCCAGGCCGCGGACGGCCTCGAGAACGACGCCACGATCGCGCCCCGCCGGATCTCGCGTGAAGACGACACCTGCAGCTCGCGCCTGGACGAGCCTTTGCACGACGAGACCCACGGGCACGGTGGCTTCGCTCTTCGTGTAGGCGCGTACCCGTTCTCCGGCGCCGGATCCGATGCAGCATTCAGCTGCCGAGAGCAGGGCTTCCTCGCCGCCCACCTCCAGGATGCTCTCGAAGAGGCCGGCAAAGCTCTGCTCCGAACCGTCCTCTCCCAGTGCCGACGATCGTACCGCGAGAGGTTCCGGCAGCAGTCGACGTGAGTTCGAAAGGAAACAGGCCCGGTCGTCTTCGCTCCACTCTCCGGGGAGAGCGACCGTTGCCTCGACGGCGAAACCAGCCGGGACGCGCGCACCGGCAGCTACGAGGCGCGCAAGCCCCTCGGCCTTGCCCCCGAAATCCGCCTCGGCTGCAGCGTCGACAGAAGCGAGATCGAGAATGCGCAAGACGCAGGGCCCTCCGAGCGATGTCCATCGGCGCGTACGCAGTACGTGCGCAACGGAGGTCCGCATCGGCAATCGCCCTGCCAACCTGTTCCCCGAGGGGGCTTCGCCGAAGAGGCCCAGGCGGTCGAGGATCTACCAAGTGGCTTCTCGCCCGCCGCGGGACGACACGGTGTTTTCTCTCGGTTTGCCGGAAGCGATCGGCCTACTGTCGCTCGCAGAACGCCTACTTCGGTTCGAGCCCGTGTCCGTACTCCCTGTGGTCCTTGAAAACCGGAGGGCGTCCCTCGGCGCGCGCCCGTACGGATTCCTCGAAGTTCTCGGTTGTGAGGCGTACGTAGAGTTGGGCGTGACCCTCGTGATTCATGTGCGCATGCAGGCCGCCGGCGTCGAGGCTCGCCCAGAGCAGCTGCTTGGTGAGCTCGACACCGACGTGGCTGTAGCCAATGATCCGCTCGGCCAGCGCATAGCAGGTGTCGAGCAGCGTGTCGGGCTCGACGACCTGTGAGACCAGGCCGATCCGGTTCGCTTCCTCGGCGTCGACATCGCGACCCGAGAGCATGATCTCGAATGCACGCGAAGAGCCGATCGCGCGTGGCAGGAGATAGGAGAGGCCGAGCTCCGCTGAAGTGAGGCCGTTGTTGATTCCGGCTGCCCGGAAGTACGCCGTGCTGGAGGCAATGCGGATATCGCACGCCGTTGCGAGGCAAAGTCCCCCGCCGATGGCGGCGCCGTTGATGGCACCGATCACGGGTTGGTGCATGTCGCGAAGCGACAGAATGACGTCGTCGAGGATCCTGAGTGCCCGCCTGGCGATGGCGGGGACCGTCAGGCCCGCGATGTGGGGAACGATGCCGTCGTCCTTGTGATCGGCACCCGAGCTGAAACCCTCGCCCGCGCCGGTGAGAACCACGACCCGGGTCTCGTTGTCGAAGCTGATTTCGCGAAGCGCATCGCGCAGTGGGATCATCACGTCGAATGCCATCGCGTTCATCCGCTCCGGGCGATTCATCGTGACGAGGGTGACCTGGGGCTGGGGCTTGCTGATCTGGATGAAGGACACGGGATCTCCTGGTGGCCGGTGGTAGGCTGACCTCCAGACGATACATCGAGTTGCAGCGGTGCTCGTTTTCGCCAACTCGCCGCTGCACCGGACGGGTTTCGCCACCGATCGATCAGGAGTCGATCAGCTCGAAACCCGTCTCTCACCCTTCGTCATCTCGATCCGGGTGAGTGGCGAGGAAGTAGGTAAGCGTGCGAATCAGGCCATCCTCGATCTCGAAGATGTCGACCGCATGGATCGTGGCACCCGATGGGAAGTCGACATAAACCTCGCCCGCGACGCGCCCGCCGTTGGACATCAACGGACCGGCGAGGCGAGGTGAGGGGCTGGCCCTCTCCACCACGCCACGGTAGAAGTCGGCGATCGCAGGGCGCCCCTTCGTCAGTGTGCCCAGGCCGGCCAGGACCGCATCCTCGTGGAAGAGTTCGGCGACGCGAATGTCCCGGTTGCGAACACGCTCGAAGTAGGTGGCAGCAATTCCAATCGGCTCTTCGCTCAAGTGACTCTCCTCCAGCCGGGCTCGGCGCCAGGTCTTGGTTGCGTTGGGGTCGTCATCGGGGCGGGTGGCCGAAGCCTCGTGGTCTGTTGGTTGCTGCAGCGTCTTGCCTGCGAGAACCCTCAGGTACCCGCGCAGTCGTAGCGACGGATGCGCTTCCAGCGGGGTCGAGCCCGCTTCTTCTTTACGACCCTGCAGCTGAGGTTCGAGCCCGTTCGAGGTGCGACGACCTCCAAGCACAGGCCCGCCTGGGCGGAGGCACTGGCGATGCCCGGAGCCGGCTGAGGCTCGAAGGCCATCGCGAAACGGAAGAAGCTGGCGTTCGGCGATCCCGGCCAGGAGAGGCCCTGGGCGGATACCTCGTAGCGGATCCCGGCGATGCCGTGGTCTTCGAGGGTCACGCGTTTCAAGCCAGCCGCCGAGCCCGGGACGCATGCCGGTGGAAGGGCTCCCGAGGCGTTCACGTACTCGACCGCCTGGGAGCTGAGAGCGGCCGGAGGGCCCAAAGAGACGGATATAAAACCGGGGACGCCCGGAAATGCGAGCCCTCCGCCGGTTGCTCCGCCAAATGACTGGCCTAGCCTGAACTATGCACGAAAGTTGGCTGAGAAGCTGGCTTTCCAATGTTTCAGCGTGCCGCGCGGCGATTGACGCTGACGGATCTCGTTTTGGGTGGTCGATGCCCATTCCGTGGCGCGAATGCGGAGTGTGCTTC
>JAAETT010000333.1 GCA_024228115.1 bacterium | reverse complement strand
GGCTCTCGATCGCGAACTCGACACCGATCCGACCGACACCGATCCGACCGACACCGATTCGCCGTTCTGACGAGAAACCAGCACTCGCGCGCGACCACGGCTAGATGATCAGATTTCTACGGTTTCTCGTGATCGCCAACAACCGAGGAGGCGCTTGCTGTGCTCTGTGAGCGCTACGACGTGCAACTGCTGTGGCATGGCGGCTTCGCACTGCGGGTCCAGGATGTGCCCACCGATTTTCGTGGTCCGAGGATGCCGGCGTTGGCCCGGCGGGTCGCGCCAGCGGGTGTGGTCACAGCTGCTGAGATCGGTGTTGCAGCGGCCGAGCTGGTGCACGCTCCCGATCCTTGGGCGGCATTTGGGCCCCCTGCAGATGCGTTGCAAGCCCTCAAGCTGCTGTGGCATGTCCTGCTGCGCTACGGCCACTACGGCCGGTGCTTTGAAAAAAACTGAGCGAGCGCTGGCTGCTCGGAACTCACGAGCAACGTCCCCTACAGCTTGATGACCCGGCCGTCGTCGGCGATGTCGAAGCCCATGTGGTCGGTGAGGTTTCGCATCTCGTCGCCCATGTGGGTCAGGATCAGATCCTTGACGTCGAAATTCCGGCGCTGCTCGGCGAGTTCGTCGAGAGAGAGGTGGTACTCGAAGCTCTGGCTGACCTGGGTGCATTCGCAGAGGAAGAGATCCGTGCCGGCGACTTCTCCGGGAAGCTCGTCGAACCAGCCCGTATCGCCGGAGTACGCAATCCGGTGAGCGCCCGTATTGATGATCAGCCCGTGGGGGCAGGAATCCGGCGAATGTCGGGTTTCGAACGCGCGTGCGCGGATCGGTCCGAGCTCCGTCTCGGAGCCGGCCACCAATTCCTGGAACTGGATCGGGAAGCTCCACTCGTGGTCTTCGATCCCGTGGCCCAGGGCCATGGCGACCCGTCGTACCCGCGTCTCGACGGTCGGGGGGCCAACGATACGGATCGGCTTGCGACGGGCATCTTGATATTCGGCGGCGAGCAGGAAGAGCGGGATGCCGCCGAAGTGGTCGGCATGGAAATGGGAGATGACGATCACGTCGATCTCGTCGCGAGAGATACCGAGAGCGGCGAGGCCGGAGCCCGTGGTCTGGCCACAATCGATCAACGCGCCACCGGAGGGAGCGCGCACCAGGTAGGCGGATTGGCGCCGGCCGCCAGAGCCGAAAGCGTCGCTCGTGCCGATGAGTACGACTTCGCTCATGCCGCTGCCCCGCAAGGATGGAAGGTGCCGCCCGCAAAGACACCGTCGTGGCCGTGGAAGCCGTCGGGCAGCTGTTCGTTATCCCAGACCACGACCCGATCGAGCTCGGCGTTGGCAGGGACCCCTGCGCCGGCTCCAATGACACGATCCTTGGCGAGCACGACTCCCCGGGCCCGGGCGAGAGCAGGGACGTCGAGGTATCGCAGCTTCGGCTCGGCGAAATTGGCCACCAGGTACTCCTCGGCCGTCCCTACCGGAATCCAATGCGTGTCCGCCTCGCCCCCGATTTCGGCACCGACATCGCCTAACGCGCCAGCTCGCGGGGCGAGCCAGTCGTCGAGATGGTTGAACACCTCGCGATCGGGCAGGCTGTCGAAGGCTTTGGGCGAAAGGATATTGAGCCAGGTGTAGACCCCTGCCGCCTTCTCGCCGCCCAGGTCGAAGCGCCCGGCGATGCGCCGCAGGCGTCCCTGGCCGTCGACTCCGATCGTCCCGAAGCGAGCCGCACGGGGGTCGTCGCGCAACGACAACGTTGCTGCCCAGCCGCTCGCCCTGTGACGCTCGATGAGCGCCGCCAGGTCGAGATCGAGAATCATGTCGCCCCCGAGAACCAGGCAGGGATCGCTCTCTCGGAGGAACTCCCTCACGCGGCGGATCGCTCCCCCGGTATGGAGGAGGCTCTCCTCGTGGGAGAAGTGCAGCTCCATGCCCCCCGGACAGTTGGCGATACACGCCTCGCGAAGTGCCTCGGGCAGGTGATGGGTGTTCACGACGACTTCCCGCACACCCACCGATGCGAGCAGTGCCAGCGGGTAGGCGACCAGGGGCAGACCGCGCACCGGCACGGCCGGCTTGGGGAGCAGGTGGGTCAACGGCTGTAGCCGGGTTCCAAGTCCAGCACCGACGATCATCGCCCTCATCGCGGGGCACCTGCGTCTTCCGGCAGGGTCCGAACCAACTCGGCCAGTCGGGAGAGTTCCGGTGCGAAGCCCGCGCAGGCGTCTGCTGCACGGTGCAGCATGCGAACCGTGGCGGGGACGTGCTCGAGCTCCGCATCTCGACCGCGATTCGCCGCCGCATACAGGAAGCGCGCGTGATCCTTCCCCTTGCGGGTGAGCGTCAGGAGATCGAAGCGTTGCCGGAGCGTGCCCGGCAGGACGGCCTCCGGGAGCGTCGACGCGACCTCCCGGAGCAGCGTGTCGACCTCGGGTTCGGGCACTGGCAGATAGGAATCGCGAAGCAAGCAGACCAGGTCGTACTCGGGCGGAGCGAGAAACGCGCCCTGCAGGTCGATCCATGTGATGCGTGCGTCCGCCGTGGGGGCGGAGAGCAGGAGATTGCGGCTCTGGAGATCGCGATGCGCGAGCCGCATGGGAGCGTCGGCGACCTGCCCGGCAATCCACTGGAACGCTTCACGTACGACCGCGGCTTCGCTCTGGGTGGCGGTACGGCCGAGGCCCGTGGGCAAGCTCCACTTCTGGAAGAGCTCGGCCTTGTAGCGGAAAAGGGCTTCGTCCAGGCGCCGACCGAAGGCCGGAATGGCGGGATCGGCGGGCACGGACTGGAGGCGGGGAATCGTGTCGACGACACGGCGCGTCCAGACGGCGCGATGCTCGGGAGCGAGCGTAGCGGCGCGTTCGAGGCTGAGGTCGCCGCAATCTTCGAGGAGTTCGATGCCCAGGTTCGCGTCGCCACCAAGCCTGCCCGGTACCGGGAGGCCATGCTGTTCGAGGTGGGAGCGCAGCGGCTCGAGCGGGGGCTCGGGCACTGCATTGGCGGGGCGCCCGGCCGGGTCTTCGGCAGCTTCGACCCGGGCGATGACCGAGGCCGGAGTTCCACGAACCTGAACCCGGTAGAAGCGACGCAAGCCGAGGCCGGCCGGGATTTCCTGGATCGAATCCACATCGCTTCCGAGACACTCGGCCGCGAACGCTGCAACGCGTTCAGGAGTCATCGTATGACCGGAGGAAGGCGGCTCCGTCATCGGCACGTTCTGCGACTGGGGCGAAACGATATGCATGGCAGCCGAACTTCCGACCCCTCCGCCGCTTGCGGGTACAACACGGGCTCCGCGCTGAGCTTCTCCCATTTCGGCCGGCTGTCAGCCGAAGAAGAGATGGCAAGCCACCACGGCACCGACGAATCCTGCAAAGTCTCCCGCCAGGCACGCCGGCAGGATGTGACGTGCATCACCGACTCTCGCCGCACCCAGGTAGACGGCGAGCACATAGAACGTGGTTTCGGTCGAGCCCATCAGTGTGCTCGTCACCAGGCCGGTGAAGGAATCCGCGCCGTGCGTCTGGAGGATCTCTGCCATGACCCCAAACGAGCCGGAGCCGGAGAGGGGGCGCAGCAGCGCCATCGGCAGGCTTTCCGCTGGAACGCCCACGGTAGAGGTCAGGGGTTCGAGCCAACCAATGAAGAGATCCAGAGCACCCGAGCCGCGGAACATGCCGATCGCGACCAGAATGGCGACCAGGTAGGGAGCGATGCGGACGGCCACATCGAGGCCCTCGCGCCCAGCGTCGACGAGTACGTCGTAGACGCGTACGCGTCCCGCGACGCCAACCAGCACCATTCCGGCGATCAGCAGCGGGAGCATCCAATGCACGATGAGTTCATCGCGCACGAAGCCCCACGCACCGATTTCCGGGATGCGTTCGTTCAGGCGCCACACCAGGCCCGCGAACAAGGCGATTCCGAAGGTGGTCAACACGACCGCGCGCTGTCGGCCCATCGGCTCCGCCGGTGCGTCGACATCCGGCAGTTCGATGTCGGGAAGATTCTCCTCCTCCGGCGGCTCCTCTTCGACAGCGTCGCGCCGTTCCGGTGGGTTGGGACGGAACATGGGGAGCCGTTGGAGCATCAAGCACACCGTGATGGCGACGGTGGTCGAGCAGAAGGTGGCGAATAGCGTCGGAACCCAGATGGCGAACGGCATGCTGGAGCCGGCCTCGACGCGAGCGAAGACGGTGCCGGTGGGCGGGAAGAGGACGATCGAGGAGGTGTTGATCGCCAGGAAGAGCGCCATCGTGTTGGTGGCCGAGCCTTGAATCGGATTGAGCTTGTTCAGCTCCACCATCGCCTTGATGCCAAAGGGCGTCGCTGCGTTTCCGAGCCCCATGATGTTCGCGGCGAAGTTCATGATCATCGCCGCCATGGCGGGATGGTCGGGCGGAACGTCCGGGAAGAGCCGGCGCAGGATCGGCCGCAACCCTCGCACCACCCAGCGCAACATGCCGCCATCCGCCGCGACGCGAACCAGGCCGAGAAAGAGCACCATGCCGCCCGTCAGCGTGATGACGAGCTCGATCGCGCTCTTGGCGGCTTGCAGGGCACCGTTCGAGACCGCCTCCATGCGGCCGGTAAAAGCAGCCGCGACCACGGAGACGAGCACGAGGCCGATCCAGATGACGTTGAGCACCGCAAACCCCCCATCGGTGCGGACCCCCAAGAGACAAGCGGGCAACGGGCAAAGGTGCAAGGCGAGACGACCGAGGGGCTCCCGGACGGCCCTGCATCGCGAGGCCCGATTGCAGGCGGTCGGGCCCGTGGATAGGTTCGGCAACGCAAGGGAGGTTGGGCATGCGGCGACGATCGTTCGGACAGGGTTGGGTGCTCTTGCTCCTCGGGCTCATCGCTTCGAGCGTCGATGCCTCGGAAACGATCGATCGGGCCCTGGCGGCTCCGGGCCTGAAGAGTGCGCGTCTCTCGGTGCTGGTGGTCGATCGCGAGAGCGGTGAGCCGCTCTATTCCCGGCACCCGAATCGGCCGCTGGTGCCGGCTTCGAACCAGAAGCTGCTGACCGCCGTCGCCGCCCTCGCGACCTGGGGCCCCACCCACCGCTTCGAAACGGAAGTGCTCGCGCCGGGGCCGGTAGGGGCCCACGGCGAGCTTGCCGCACTCTATGTGCGGGGTGCCGGCGATCCCTCGATGACCTCCGAACAGTGGTGGAGGTTGGCGGCCGATCTTCGTGCGCTCGGCGTCGTCCGGATTCGTGGGCCGCTCGTCCTGGATGATCGGGCCTTGGATGACGAGCGCTGGCATCCGAGTTGGCAGCCGATTTCCGCGCGCGCGTACCACGCACCCGTTGGCGCCTTGTCTGCGAACTACGGAGCGTTCCGCGTGCGGGTCGCGCCGGGTGCCAAGCTGGGGGAGGCGGCCCGAGTCACCCTGGATCCCCCTGTTCCGTATCTGGAGCTCCGCAGCCAGGCGCGTACCGGTCCATCCGGTAGCCCTGCGGCGCTGACGGTGGATCGGGTTGCGCTCGGAACCGCCGAGGAAGTGCGCGTCTCCGGCTCGCTTCCCTTCGGCGGGGACGCGAAGGACGTCTACCGCTCGGTTGCGCACCCCACACGCTATGCCGCGGCCGTGCTACGCCAGCAGCTCGCCGCCAATGGGATCGCATTGGAGGGGGCGACACGGCGAGCACCGGTGCCAGAAGATGCGCAACCCCTGATGGCTTTCGAAGGGTTTGCGCTGGGTCGCATCGTCACGCTCTTCGTGAAGAACAGCAACAACATGATTGCCGAAGCCCTCGTGAAGTTGCTTGGCCGCGGGTCTGCAAGCGAGCCCGGAACCTGGCCGCGCGGGCTAGCCGCCATGCGTGCACAGCTCACGAGCATGGGAATCGACCTGGAGGGGATGCGTCTGGCCGACGGTTCCGGGCTCTCTCGTGACAACCGGGTCTCGGCCCGCGTTCTTGTCGAGGTCATGCGGGCCGCAGATCAACGCTTCGAAATGGCTCCGGATCTGCTCGCGGCCCTGCCCATTGCGGGACGGGATGGCACCTTGAAGAAACGCGCATCGACCACGCGAGATCGGATGCGTGGAAAGACGGGGTTGCTGACCGGCGTCACCGCCCTGACCGGGATCGCCCAGACTGCAGGCGGGCGCGATGTGGTCTTCTCGATTCTTGCCAACGGCTACACCCGTGGCGACCGTGCGGCCATGAACGCGGTGGATGCGTTCGCTGAGGCGGTGGTTGGCGAGAGCTGGTAGGGGCTGGCGGCCGGTCGCGTGAGCGGTTCGATCGCCACCTGCGGTGCGCGGTGATTGGCCGGCCTGGTTCTCGCGGGGCTGGTGAGGGGGGACGGGTTGGGGGTGACGGCATCCTTTCATCCTGCGGTGGGTACTCGTCCGGCCGACGCGTAGGCGCGGCGCTCTAGCCCGCCTGGTCCATGAGTTTTCCTTGACATCAAGAACAAACAATGCCAATATCAACACCATGGTGCGTCGGACTTCTCAGCTTGATCTTCCTCTTCATGGCTGGGGTGGAAGGCGCGAGGGCGCGGGTCGCAAGCGCGGCCCGAACCCGCGAGTGGCCCATCTCCAGCGAGCGCCTTTGGCTTCGCGGCATCCGTGCCACGTGACCATGAAGGTTCGACCCGATGTCCCGTCACTTCGCGATGGGCGGCTGGTGCGGGAGGTGGAGCGGTCGTTTGCCTGTGTGCTCGAGCGCACGGACTTCCGGCTCGTGCACTACTCGATCCAGTCGAATCATCTGCATCTGATCGTCGAGGCCAAGGATGCGGGGGCGCTCGGCAGGGGGATGAATGCGTTGGGGGCGCGTCTGGCGCGGGCGGTGAATCGGGTGTTCGGGCGAAAGGGGCGTGTCCTGTTGGACCGCTTTCACCATGTGGTGCTGCGGACGCCTACCCAGGTACGGAATGCGATGCGCTACGTGCTTCTGAACGCTCGTCGACACATGAAAAAGCAGCCCAGGACAACGAGGATCGACCCCGCTTCTTCAGGGCGTTGGTTCGAGGGTTGGCCGCGCGCTGCCATGGGACTCGTCGCTCAAGCACGGGAGCGGCCTGGGGGAAATGTGGTGGCGGTCGCCACGCCACATACGTCGCTCCTGGCCGAGGGCTGGCGTAAGGCTGGCCCCCGCCTCGATCCGGCCGAGATCCCGGCAGCCGTCTAGCGGACCCACGGGCCAGAGCCGGCATCCGCTTCATCTATGTGGGCCAAGGCGCCGCGCCCGCCCGTCGGCCGCCCGGAAGAGCCCCGCAGGATCGAAGGAACCCCCGCACCCCCCGACCGATCCCCCTCAACAGCCCGCGATACCCAAGCTGGCCAACCACCGCAGCTGGCAGGCGGCAGAAACTCCTCTACCCGCCGAGCACCGACAAACCCAGCTGTTGGATCGCGCCCAGATTGTTGTGCACTGCGTAGCCGGTGCCGAACAACACCACGCTGAGGAACAACACCTTCAACTCTTCGGGGACGAGGGGGGTCTTGACCAGGAAGGTCATGCCGAGGAGGGTGACCAGGCTGTCGAGCCAGAGTCCGGGTGCCAGGCCGATTCCCGCGAAGAGCCAGCGGGAGATGGGGTTGGCTTCCGTGACGCCTTCCAATGGGTTCTGGAGGCAGACGAAGGTGGTCCAGTGGTCGGCCGCGGAGGCCAGCAACACGAGGAGAGCGAGAACGACGACCATGAGCGCCGGGAGTTCAAGTTTCGTGCCCCGAAGTGGCCCGTATTCGAAGTTCCCTGACACGACACTTGCTTGTGCCTGGGAGCTGCTCGTTCGTGAAGCTATGCAGTCGCTTGCGAGGCCCGCACGAAAGGAACATGGATTACCCATGAGCGCCGTTGGGATCGCTCCTGGCGATCGGCTCAGCGTCCGCGACGCATTCGCCCCTTGCCGAGGAGCAGCCAATCGATGGAGACATTCTCCTTCAATGCGAGCTGGATCAGGAAATCGGTATGGGGGGTGGTGCCACTCTCGTAGCGGTTCACGTTCTGTTGGAAGACGCCGAGGTCGCGCGCGAATTGTCTCTGGGAGCGAATGCCTCGCACCTGGGAGAGGCGCTCCGGCAGGTTCTTCTTTGCGCGATCCACCGTCGTCTTCGACATCCTGTTCTCCTGGCCGTGCCAACGCCGCAAGGGTTCCGCGATTGCGTCACCGAATAGTGTCAACTCCGAAGGCCGCGAATTCTAGGCAAGGCTGTTGGCTTGCTGCAATTCAGAAGTTGTGCATCCAAGCCGCTCGCGCGAAGTTTTCCGAGTGCGCGTGACAGGAGGAGAGCTCGTCGGCCGACGTGTCGAAATGCCGCGTCGCGGGGAAGTGCGTCCCACTTCCGATCGCGTCCGCGAATCCCTGTTCATGCGCCTCGGATCCCAGCAGGGGAGACGTGTACTCGACCTCTTCGCCGGCTCCGGCGCGCTGGGCATCGAAGCGCTCTCGCGCGGAGCCGAATCCGCGGTGTTCGTGGATCATGCCGCCGTCTGCGGGGCGACCGTTCGCGCCAATCTGGAGGCGCTTGGCCTCGAGGAGAGGGCCCGGGTTGTGCGGAGTCCGGCGCGAGCTGCGCTGCGCCGTTTCGCTCGCAGCAGCGATTGCTTCCAGCTGATCCTCGTCGATCCGCCCTACGCCTCCGGGGAAGCGCTGGAGGCGCTACAGGCGATCGCCAGGCTTGGGCTCCTGGATCCCGCGGGAACCCTGGTTCTCGAAACAGATCGCCGGCATGATCCCGGTTCCGTGGAAGGGCTGCGGCGAGTGGACGAGCGGCGCTACGGTGACACCCTACTCCTCTGGTTCACGTCGGACCTGGAGTCGACGCATCCCGGGGCGGAAGACCCAGGCAACGAAGGAGCCGCATGAGCGACGACGCGAACCAGTTGGCCCTGTTTCCCGCCAGCTTCGACCCGGTCACGAATGGACATCTCGATCTGGTTCATCGCGCACGGCGCGTGTTTCCCCGGCTGGTGGTGGCCGTTGCCCACAACGTGGACAAGAGTGGGACGTTTACCGTGGAGCAGCGCCTGGAGATGCTTCGCGCCTCCATCGGTGATCTGCCCGGCGTCGAGATCACGTCGTTCGCCGTGTTGGCCGTGGATTACGCCGCCGAGGTGGGAGCGAAGACCGTGATCCGGGGCCTGCGGGCGACCGCGGATTTCCAGTACGAGTTCGAGATGGCACTCATGAATCGGCACATGAACCCGGACGTCGAGACGCTCTTCCTGATGACGGGCCAGGAGCACTTCTACGTCAGCTCTTCACGCCTGAAAGAACTGGTCTCCTTCGGGGTCGACATCAGCGAATGGGTGCCGCCGCTGGTCGAGAAATATCTCCGGGAGAAGTTCCAGAAAAAGTGAGCCAGCAACGTTCCGCCCCCTCGGGAAGTTCGCGGCCGCCCATTTCGTTCGGCACCAGCGGCTGGCGCGGCATTCTGGGGGAAGAGTTCACACTCCCGAAAGCCCGTGCCCTGGTTCGCGCGGTGGCCGAGAAGGTGCGCTCCCAGGGGGGAAGGGGCTCCGCGGTTCGCGTGATCGTCGCCCATGACACTCGTTTCATGGGCAAGCGTCTCGCCGATGAGGCGGCCGAGGTCCTCTCGGGTGCCGGCGTCCGGCCGGTTCGCACCGCAGGCCCAACACCCACACCTGTTGCCACCAGCAGCGTTCGTTGGAAGCACGCGGCGGCCGGGATCTTGTTCACGGCCAGTCACAATCCGCCGGAGTACCAGGGAGTCAAGCTCGTCGGCAGCGACGGAGCCCCCGCACCTCGGCCGTGGGCCGAGGCCGTCGCCGGCCGGGCGGCGGAGATCCTGGAGAGCGCCCGCGAGCCCGCCCGCAGGAAGGCCCCGCCGCCGACCGATCTCGTACCGGCCTACCTGAGCCGTCTCTCGAAACGGATCGACTGTGGCGCGCTCCGACGCGCCCGACTCCCCATCGTCTACGACGCGCTTCACGGAACCGGAGCGGGAGTGCTCGATACGTGGCTGCGCGCTGCGGGCGCTCGGGTGAGCACCCTTCACGCCGACGCGGATCCGCGCTTCGGTGGGTTCGCACCGGATCCGGAACCCGCTCGGCTCGTCGCCCTGAGTCGGGCGGTGCGCGCGCAGGGCGCCGCCCTGGGCCTTGCCAGCGACGGTGATGCGGATCGGTTCTCTGTGGTCACCGCGAGTGGCCGGCGGCTCTCGGAGAGCGATGCGCTGGCCCTGCTGATCGACCATCTCGGCCGACACGGAAGGATCCTGCGGGGTATCGCGCTCTCGGTCGCGACCGGCAGCTTTCCCGAACGCGTGGCCCGAGCCTACGGGTGCGAGGTCTCTCGGCTTCCGATCGGCTTCAAGCCGCTCAGTGAAGAGTTGGTCGCCGGACGCGCGGATGTGGCAGGAGAAGAGAGTGGCGGTTTTGCATGGGCTCCGATGGCTCGGGACAAAGACGGCATCCTGGCCGCCGCCCTGTTGGTAGAGAGGCTCTCTCTCGACCGGCGCTCCCTCGCGGTCCAACTCCAGGAACTGCGGCGTCGCCACCGCGGTTCGGCCTGCGGCCGAATCGCCATGCCGGCAACCCCGGCCCGGAATCATCGCCTCCGGAAGCTCTCTCGCACTCCGCCGAAGAGCATCGATCGGCAGCGGGTAACCGGGGTTCTCCGCCACGATGGCCTTCGCTGTCAGTTGGCCGATGGTGGTTTCCTGATGCTCCGAAGCTCTGGAACCGAATCCGTTCTCCGGGTGTATGCCGAAGCTCCTACCGCCAAGGCGTTGGCTCAGCGCCTGGCGCGCGGTCGGGCGCTCCTGGGCTAAGAACACGTCCCCTCGCCCGGGCTGGGAGGTTCGGTACCCTCCCGCCTTACATGGTTGTTTTCCCTTGGCTTTCTCCGATTCCGGACTCCCCGGCGGGAGGCGCTTCGTGAACACTCAGCCCTCGGCTCGGCCCGGCAACGTGCTTCTCGCCGTGGCGGGAGGGATCGCGGCGTACAAGATCCCGGAACTGGTCCGTCTGCTCCGGCGGGCGGGGCACTCTGTGCGCTGCGTGCTCACGAAGGCCGCGGGAGAGTTCGTCTCGCCCCTCGTGCTTCAGACGCTCTCGGGAGCGCCCGTGCGCAGCTCGCTCTTCGACCCGGGAGAAGAGGGAGAGATCTCGCATATCGAGCTGGCCGATTGGGCCGATCTGGTGGTGGTGGCTCCGGCCACCGCCGACCGCATGGCGAAGCTCGCCCAGGGGCTGGCCGACGATCTGGTTTCGACCGTGCTTCTGGCGACGCAGGCGCCGGTGCTGCTCGCCCCGGCGATGAACGTGAACATGTGGTCCCATCCAGCAACGCGCGCCAATGCCGAGCTGCTGCGTGAGCGGGGCGTCCATTTCGAGGGGCCGGAAGCCGGTGAGCTGGCCTGTGGTTGGGAGGGCGAGGGCCGCATGGCCGAGCCCGCAACGATCGCCGGACGCGTGGCCCTGCTTCTCGGAGGTGGGACCTGGAAAGGCGTCCGTGTGCTCGCGAGCGCGGGCGGCACCCGGGAGCCGATCGACGCCGTCCGCTCGATCACGAATCGCTCGAGCGGCAAGATGGGTTTCGCCGTTGCGGAGGAGGCGGCCCGACGCGGCGCCGAGGTCGTGCTGGTCGCCGGGCCTTGTCCGCTTGCGACGCCGCCTGGCGTTCGGAGGATCGATATCGAGACGGCCCTCGAGATGGCTTCGGCCGTCGAGGCGGAGTTCGAGGCCAGCCAGGTCGTCGTCATGGCGGCCGCGGTCGCCGACTTCCGACCGGCGGATGCCTCCGCGCGCAAGATCAAGAAGGAAGATCTCGAGCCCGGCGCTGGCCTTCGGATCGAACTGGTTGCGACCCCGGACATCCTCGAGGGGATCAGTGGGCGCAGAGGTGACCGCGTCGTGGTGGGCTTCGCAGCGGAGAGCCACGATGTGGTGGAAGCCGCCCGTCGCAAGCTCGCCCGCAAGGGCTGCGATCTGCTGGTGGCAAACGATATTTCTCGGAGTGATACGGGCTTCGATACGGACACCAACGCCGTGATGTTCGTGTCTCCCGGAGGTGAGGTGGACGAGTTGCCGTTGTTGTCCAAGGCCGAGGTGGCCGGGCGCATTCTCGACCGCGTGGAAAAGCTGCGTGAGGGCACCCGATGAAGACTCTCCGCCGTGCACGCCTTGCCATTTCGGTGGCGTTCTTCCTGCCTTGGCTGGCGATGGGCCTGGCGGCCCAGGACGAGGCGGGCGAAACACCGACCCGTGACAGCGGTCCGCTGACGGTCATCCGCATCGATGGCTCGATCAATCCCGCCAGCAGCGACTACATCCAGCAGGCCATTCGTGAGAGTGAGGAGGCAGGAGCCCGGGCGTTGCTGATGGAACTCGATACCCCCGGCGGCCTGGTTACATCGACCCAGGACATCATCCAGGCGATGCTGCGCTCGAAGGTTCCGATCATCGTCTATGTCTCGCCCCAGGGTGCCTGGGCCGGCTCGGCAGGAACGTTCATCACGATCGCGGGCCACGTGGCCGCCATGGCACCTGGCTCGACGATCGGCGCCGCCCATCCCGTGGGCATCGGCGGCGGCGGTACGCCCGAGGGCGAAGAGGGCAAGAGCCAGGATCACGCCGCGGCGAAGGCAGAGAACATGCTGGCGGCCTACATGAAAGCGATCGCCGAGGAGCGGGACCGCAATGTGGATTGGGCTCAGGACGCCGTCCGCAACTCGGTCGCGATCACAGCGGATCGGGCAGTGGAGCTGAACGTGATCGATCTGGTCGCAGACGATCGGGCCGACCTCCTGAAGCAGCTCGAGGGGCGGGAAATCAAGGTCGGCGGGAAGACCCAGCGGCTGGCCTTCGCGGGCGCCCCCACCCAGGAAATCGAGATGGACCTCCTCACGCGCATCTTCGATGTGCTGGCCAGTCCTGATGTTGCCGTGCTGTTGTTCATGGCGGGCGTGCTCGGCCTGTATGTGGAGATGAACCAACCGGGGATGATCTTTCCCGGTGTGGCCGGCGCCATCTGCCTGTTGCTGGCCTTGATCGCATTCCAGATCCTGCCTTTCTCCTGGGTGGGCGTCCTGTTGATGCTGGTCGGGCTCGGTCTGATGGTCGCCGAAGCCTTCGTGACATCGTTTGGCCTGCTGTTTGCTTCCGGTGCGGCCTGCATGTTGCTCGGTGGCTCGATGCTCTTCGATCGTCCGGAACTCTCGGACCTGAACGTGTCGTTCTGGCCGGTGCTGGTACCCGCCGTGGGTGGAATGGGGGCCTTCGGAGCCCTGGTGGTCTTCGCGGTGGGGCGCTCGATGGGACGTCGTCAGGAATCCGGTGTCTACGAGCTGGTCGGAATGGAAGGTGTGGCCCGTACAGCCATCGATCCATCCGGTACGGTCTTCATCCGCGGTGAATTCTGGACGGCCCGATCTACCGAGCCGATTCCAGCGGAAGCGCGGGTCGTGGCCGAAAGTATCGATGGGCTGACGCTTCACGTGCGTTCGGCCGACGGGCAAGCAGGGCCGAGCTGAGAAGAGAAGAGCAGGGCGCGTCCTTCGGCGCCCTTGGAGGAGGGGAGCATGGGTCTGTCACCGCTGATCATCCTGGTCGGCATTCTCGGATTGATTGGCGCCGCCGGCATCCGCATCTTGCAGGAGTACGAACGGGGCGTGCTCTTTCGCTTCGGCCGCTACGCCGGTGTCAAGGAAGCGGGCATCCGCTGGATCATTCCGATGGTCGATCGCATGGTGCGGGTCAGCCTGCGCGAGATCGTGATGGACGTGCCGCCGCAGGAAGTGATCACCCGTGACAACGTCTCGGTGAAGGTGAACGCGGTGATCTACTTCCGGGTCCTGCACCCGGAGAAGGCCGTCATCCAGGTCGAGAACTACCTCTACGGGACGTCCCAGCTTTCCCAGACCACGTTGCGAAGCGTCTGCGGTCAGGCCGAGCTCGATGAACTCCTGGCGGAGCGCGAGAACATCAATCGGCAGTTGCAGGAGATCATCGATCTCCAGACCGAGCCCTGGGGTGTGAAGGTGCGCGCAGTGGAGCTGAAGCAGATCGATCTACCCAGCGACATGCAGCGCGCCATGGCCAAGCAGGCCGAGGCCGAGCGGGAGAAGCGCTCGAAGATCATCCACGCGGAGGGTGAAGCCCAGGCTGCCGTGCGGCTCCGGGAGGCGGCGCAGGTTCTCTCCGGTGAGCCCGCGGCGCTTCAGCTCCGCTACCTCCAGACGCTGGCGGATATCGCAACGGAGAACAACTCGACGACCGTCTTTCCGATCCCGATCGACATCCTGAAGCCTTTCTACGATTTGCAGCGGAATGCGGACGTGGGTTCCGGAGAGGGGAGCGGCTAGATGGCGAAGGGGGGCGCGCCCGAGGAACGCAAAGCCGGACGTCTGATCCGGAGGTTGTCCACAGGGGTACTACTCATCGTCGGGCTCGCCGTATGGGTCGGGTACACGGGGACGTTCCAGCTCGATATCGGCGAGCAAGCCGTGATCTTGCGGCTCGGGGCCTACAACCGCACGGTGACATCGTCCGGCCTCGGCTTCCATCTGCCCGCACCGATCGAGACCCACGCCATCGTCCAGACCCAGAAGGTTCGTCGGGAGGAGTTCGGCGATGTGGATCGGCCGCTCGAGACCAAGGCCGAGACGGTCATGCAGACCGGTGACAACGCCATCGTCCATCTGGAGTTCGTGGTCCGCTACCGGGTCGTCGATCCGCGGCGGGCGCTCTATTCCGTTCGGGATATCGATGCGATCGTGCGGGACGCCGCGCAGGCGGCCATGCGCGAGGTCGTTGCCCTCAACCACATCGATGGCGTGCTCGCCGATGCGCGGTTCTCCGTCGAGAGCGAGGCCGCGACCCTTCTGACCGCATTGCTCGACCTCTACCAAACCGGGATCGAAGTTTTCCAGGTCGAGCTGCAGGAAGTGCAACCGCCGACGGAGGTGCGAGGTGCTTTCGATGATGTGGTCGCGGCCAACCAGGATCGCAATCGCCAGGAAAACGAGGCGCGGGCCCACCAGAATCAGGTGCTGCCTCGCGCCCAGGCCACCGCGGCCGAGCTCCTCGAATCGGCGGAGGCCTACAAGCAGAGCCGAATCGCGAAGGCGGAGGGAGAGAACGCCCGTTTTCGTTCCCTGCTGATCGAGTACAAGAAGGCACCAGAGATCACCCGCAAGCGGCTCTATCTGGAGACGATGGAAGAGGTGCTCTCGAAATCCCAGAAGGTCATCGTCGAGCCCGGATCGGTGGTGCCCTACCTGCCCCTCGATCAAGTTGGGAGGAGTCGCTGATGGCCCGTCTTCTTCTGTTGTTGTTGATCGGTGTACCGCTTGTGACGAGCTACCTGGGCTACGGCCCGTTGGTGCTCAATCGCGAAGGAGAGCAGCGTATCGCGCTCTTCCTGGGCGACGTGCGCTCGGTGATCACCGAGCCCGGCATCTCGTTGGCGTTTCCGGTGACGGAGATCCGCACCTTCGATAGCCGTTGGCTGCATCTGAGCTCGGGGCCGGAACCGAAGCCCATCCAGACCCTCGACAAGGAGCCGCTGGTCGTCGACAACTTCGCGATCTGGCGGATCAGCGATCCGCTCCAGTTCTACAAGAGCTTTCCGGCGGGCATCGAGGAAGCCGAGCGTCAACTGAATCAGTTGGTGAAAGGCCGGGTGCGTGAGGTGATCGGGCGCCTCAAGCTCGAGCAGGTATTGGCCCGCGAGATCCCGGATGGCGTCGATCTGGCCCCCGCACGGGCATCGGGTTGTGTGCCGGTACGCAAGGACCTCGACGGGAACGAGCTACCGCTGACCTTGACCGACGTGATCACGGCGCGGTCGTGCCAGAACATTCGAGCCAACGGAATCGAGCTCGCCGAGGTTCGCATCAACCGCACGGAGATCCCATCCGGTGAGCCGGAGTCGAAGGTCTACGGTCGCATGCGCTCCGAGCGGGAAGAGCTGGCCAAGAAATACCGCGCCGAAGGTGAAGAGGGGGCGCGGAAGATCCGCGCGGCAGCCGATCGGGATGCAGAGATCACCATCGAACGTGCCCGGGGTGATGCCACGCGCATTCGTGGTGAGGGTGATGCGGGCGCAGCAGGTGTCTATGCAGACGCCTTCTCCGAGGATCCCGAGTTCTACGATTTCGTCCGAAGCCTCGAGGCCTATCGAAAGACGCTAGGCGAGGGAACGACCATGGTCCTTCCGCCGGATCACCCGTTCCTCAAATACCTGGACGAAGCCGGAGCCACATCGCCCTAGACGCGAGCCACTCGACGCTGCTTCGCTTCTCACGCGAGGACGGGAGTCGCCGGGGCTGGGCACAGGTCGGGTGGAATGGCTCGGCCGGGGATCGGGTGGCCGCGTAGGGGCTCGTTGCAGGTTCGCTTACGCGGCTTTCGCCGCTAGCGAACGAGCACACGCTGGAAGTCGCCTCTGCCTGCGCTTTATTTCCACCCGACCTGTGCCCCGCCCCGCGATCCGCAAGGAGAAGCGAAGCGGCCCCCCCTATTGGTGGACGCGGGAGAGGCGCCAGCCTCCGAGGGCGAAGAAGACGAGCAGGGTGATCCAGGGCGCGAGGGCGGCGGAGAGCTCTCCGCGGGCTCCGAAGCTTGCGCTGTATTCTCGCAGCAGCAGGAAGATGAAGAGCAGGCCCACGCCCTGGAGGGCAGGCATGGCAAGGCTCCGGGTCTGCTCCACGGAGAGAGCAAGCGGCACGGCGAGGAGGGCGAACAGGAGCACCAGGAATGGAATCGTAAGCCGGCTGTGAAGGAGCGATCGTGCGCGTCCCGCGTTGCCGCCCTCGCTGAGAACGTCGCTCACGTACTCCGCGAGCGTGGCGAGGGGCAAGACCACGAGCTCGGCCTGTTGGAGGTGGGGTGTCCGGTCTTCTCCCAGTTCGAGGACGATCTCCTCGGCCCGTTCGACGATCGGCGGATTCTTGGCATCGACCGGGTCGAAGCTCCGAATCGTGGCTCCGACGAAACGCCATTCATGGGGCGCCAGGCGCTCCGCTTCGCGGGCGTGGATGAGCCGGACGAGGCGGCCGGCCTCGTCTCGTTCGAAGACCCGCACGTCGAGGACCGTCTGGCCTTCAGGGCGCGGGTCTCGGATGTTGTAGATCATCTTGCCCGTGTGATACCAGATCGAGCCGGATCTCAAGGTGACCTCGCCGACCGAGGATCCGGTACTCGCATTCATGGCGCTGGCGGCTCGAAGGGTGACGGTCTCGTTCAGGATGAAAGAAAACAGGGCGATGCCTGCCGAGATCGCGAAGATGGGCAGGAGGGCCCGAAGGGGAGAGACGCCTCCCGCCTTCGCGGCGACGATCTCGCGGTGGCGAGCTGCCTGACCTACGGAGAACAGGACCGCGGTGAACGTCGAGACCGGGATCAGGTAGGGGAGGTAGGTGGCTGTGGTGCGCTGGAGGAGCAATCCGATCGCGCCCAGAAAGCCGCTCTCGGCCTCGATCACATCGCCGAGATTCAGCAACATGTCGACGACCAGCAGAACGAGCGCCAGAATCACGAGTGATCCGGCAAAGGCCGTGAGGAAGCGGACAGCGGTATAGCGCCAGAGGGTAGGCATCCGGCGCGGGAGTCTAGCGATTGCGGGTGGTTCGAGGCAGTGAGAACGTTGGAGATCCGCTCGTTGGCTCAGCGCTGACGGTCGGCAATTTCGATGGTCTCCACCTGGGGCACCGGGCGATCATGGATACGGTGATCGACCGGGCCGGGAGTCTTGGCGGCCCGGCCGTCGTCTACACCTTCGAACCCCATCCGCGAAAGGTCCTCCGCCCGGATCAGGCGCCGAGGCTGCTCACGACGTTGGAGCAGAAGCTCGAGCTGCTCGAGGCCCAGGGCGTCGATGTGGTGATCGTCGAGCCCTTCACCCTGGAGTTCGCCCGGCTCCCCGCAGAGCGTTTCGTGCGGGGAATCCTCCATGAGCGCATCGGGCCCCGGGAGGTCTACGTCGGCTATGACTTCCACTACGGTCGCGACCGCGAAGGGTCGATGCGGACCCTCACCGAATTGGGCCCGCGCCTGGGCTTCGCGGTGACGATCATTCCCGAGGTCACGGTGAGAGACCTGGATGTCAATTCAACCCGGATTCGTGGGTTGTTGGAGGAGGGAAAGGTGGAGGACGCGGCTCTCCTGCTCGATCGGCCCTACGCTGCGCGCGGCCGCGTGGTGGAGGGCGACCGGCGTGGCCGGAGCATCGGGTTTCCAACCCTGAACCTGGATCCTGAGAGCGAGATCCTGCCCGCATCCGGCGTGTATGCGGGCCACGTGTCCTTTCTGGATGGGGGAGAGCCAGCAGCCGGGAAGGTCTATCCCGCGGTCGTGAACGTCGGGCGTCGCCCGACGTTCAAGGACGACGATCCGGTGCTGGCAGAAGCCCACGTGCTCGATTTCGACACCGACGTCTACGGTCGTCGCATCGACCTGAGCTTCGAGCACTTTCTACGCGGTGAAGAGAAGTTCCCGGATGTGGACGCTCTGAGGGCACAGATCGGCCGCGACGCGGAGGCGGCGCGGGAGCGCCTGGGCAGGGAATGAGCGATTCCAACCCGTCCACCGGTGCCGCCCGACGGCGCTGGGCCGATCCCCGCTTGTGGGTCGGTTTCGCGATCACCGCTGCGGCTCTGGTCTTCGCTTTTCGGGGCGTCGATTTCCCGGTACTTGTGGCGGAAATGGCCCGGGTGGATCTCGCCTGGCTGCTGCTGCCCTCGGCCGTCGGCTATGTGCTCTGCACCTGGAGCCGGGCGTTGCGCTGGCGCCATCTGCTTCGCGCCTTCGGCGAGATCGAGACCGGCACGCTCTTTCGTGCCACCGCCGTCGGCTACATGGCGAACAACCTGTTCCCATTTCGGCTGGGCGAGTTGGCTCGTTCGTGGTTTCTCGCCCGAGAGACGGGCATGTCCGGCGCGGCGATCTTCGGCAGCGTGATCGTCGAGCGCGTGATCGACGCCATCGGTTTGTTGGGGCTCGCGGCGATCGTGTTGGGCAGCCAGGGTGCCGAGGCGTCCGGTCTGGACGGCCGCCAGGCGCTGGTCGCTCTCTCCATCGTGGCCTCCGTGCCCCTGTTGGGCGTCATTGCCCTGCGTCAGGCCCCGGATTTCTTCATCGGTCTGGTCCGCTGGGGGCTTGGCTGGGCTCCGCAGGGGCTCACCGATCGGATCTGTGGGCTACTCGACCAGATTGCGCACGGGCTCCGGGGAATGCGCAACGGCAAGGACCTCTTCTGGGTCTTGTTCCACTCGGTGACTTTCTGGGTCCTGATCAACATCATTCCTTACTACGCCGCGCTCCGGGCCTTTGGCATCGATCTCGGGGGGCTGTGGCCGGATCTCCAGGCCAGCTGGACACTGATGGTCTGGGTGGGCGCAGCCGTGGCCCTGCCTTCGGCCCCGGGCTTCGCCGGCACGTATCACGCGGCTTGCCGGGCGGCCCTCGTTCCCCTCGGGGTCTCCGAGGAGCTCGCGCTGGCTCTTGGCACCCTGGCCCACGCGCTCTTCTGGGTGAGCCTGACGGCTCTGGGCCTCGCTGTACTCCGCTTCCGCGGTACGCGGCTAGACGAGGCGATGGCTGGCGCCGAAGGTGGCGATGACACGGCCCCCGCGGGTGGCGCCCCGGAGTAAAGATCCCTCGGAGTCCCGCCGATAACCGGGCGGGTTCGCAGGGGTTTCGCACGTGCAGGGGAGGGGGCCAAGTCCTCGCCGGCGTTGGAAGCTCGCGGACCCGAGGGGAGAATCTGGGTTGAACGAGCGGATCGGCGAGCTCCTGGTCAAGGAGAGCCTGCTTACCACCGAGCAGCTGAAAAAGGCGCGCGCAGAGGCGCGGGACCATGGTGGCCGCCTCGGAGCCCAGATCACCAAGCTCGGCTTCCTGCAGGAGAACGAACTCTCCGGCTTCGTGGCGTCGCAATATGGTGTGCCGGACATCGACCTCGAGGAGTTCGATGTCGACCCGGCCGTGATCCAGTTGATCCCAGAAGAAGTCGCCCTCAAGCACAACGTGCTGCCGGTGAACCGCGCCGGCTCGACGCTGATCCTGGCCACGGCCGATCCGTCGAACATCTTCGCGATCGACGACATCAAGTTCCTTACCGGGTACAACGTCGAAGTCGTCGTCGCGTCCGAAGAGCAGATCAAACGGGCCATCGATCGGCACTACGACAAGACTGCCAGCATCGACGACATCATGGGCGACTTCGACGACTCGGATGTCGAGGTGCTCTCCGAGGACGACGATGTCGATGTCCTCGAGCTCGCCAAGGAATCCGAGGACGCGCCCGTCGTCAAGCTCGTGAACCTGATCCTCACCGACGCCATCAAGAAGGGTGCGTCGGATATCCACATCGAGCCCTATGAGAAGGCTTTCCGGGTTCGCTACCGCATCGACGGTGTGCTCTACGAAAGCATGACGCCGCCCATGAAGCTGCGGAACGCGATCACCTCACGCCTGAAGATCATGGCCGAGCTCGATATCGCCGAGCGGCGTCTTCCCCAGGATGGACGCATCAAGCTGAAGCTCGGGCGGGGCAAGGAGATGGACTATCGCGTCTCCGTCCTTCCGACCCTCTTCGGTGAGAAGACCGTGCTTCGGCTTCTGGACAAATCGAACCTGCAGCTCGACATGACCAAGCTGGGCTTCGAAACAGAACAACTCGATGTCTTCAAGGAAGCGATTCACCAGCCATTCGGAATGGTACTGGTCACCGGCCCGACCGGTTCGGGTAAGACGACCACCCTGTATTCCGCGCTCTCGGAACTGAACCAGAGCTCGGAGAACATCTCCACTGCAGAGGATCCGGTCGAGTTCAACCTCTCCGGCATCAACCAGGTCCAGATGCATGAGGACATCGGTCTCAACTTCGCGGCCTCGCTGCGTTCGTTCCTTCGCCAGGACCCGGACATCATCATGGTCGGTGAGATCCGGGATTTCGAGACCGCAGAGATCGCGGTCAAGGCGGCACTCACCGGTCACATGGTGCTCTCGACCCTGCATACCAACGACGCGCCTTCGACCGTGAATCGCCTGCTCAACATGGGCATCGAGCCGTTCCTGGTCGCTTCTTCCGTGAACGCGATCGTCGCCCAGCGTCTTGCCCGGCGGATCTGCGTCGAGTGCAGCGAGCCCGATCCCGACGTGAATGCCGAGGCCCTGATGGAAGCCGGGATGGAGGAGGACGAGGCGAATTCCACCACCGCCAACAAAGGCCGAGGGTGTCACGTCTGCTCGGATACGGGTTTCAAGGGGCGGATCGCCCTCTATGAAGTCATGCGCATCGGCGAAGAGCTGAAGGAATTCATCTTGAACGGTGCCTCGACGACCGAACTCAAACGAGAGGCGATTCGCCTCGAGATGCTGACCTTGCGACGGAGTGCCTTGAACATGGTCAAAGAGGGCACGACGACCCTCCCCGAGGTCTATCGGGTCTCGGCTGCGGATTTCTAGGAGCGAACCATGGCGAACCTGCATCAATTGCTGAAGGCGATGATCGAGAAGGGGGGGAGCGACCTCCATGTCACGACCAGCTCGCCGCCTCAGCTTCGAATCGATGGGAAGCTGCATCCGTTGAAGATGCCGCCCCTCTCACCTCCGGAGACGAAACAGCTCTGCTACTCGATTCTGACGGACTCCCAGAAGCATCGCTTCGAGGAGAACAACGAGCTCGACCTCTCGTTCGGCGTTCGGGGGCTCTCGCGGTTCCGCGCCAACGTCTTCATGCAGCGCGGTGCGGTGGCTGGTGCGTTTCGCGCCATCCCCTACAAGATCAAGTCGTTCGAGGAGCTGGGGCTCCCGAAGGTCATCTCCGAGCTGGCGCAAAAGCCCCGTGGATTGATCCTGGTGACCGGGCCGACCGGATCGGGAAAGTCCACGACGCTGGCGACGATCCTCGACAAGATCAATACCGAGCGGAACGAGCATATCGTGACGGTCGAGGATCCGATCGAGTACCTGCATCCCCATAAGGGCTGCCTCGTCAATCAGCGAGAAGTCGGTGCCGATACCGATTCATTCACCAAGGCCTTGAAGTACATCTTGCGCCAGGACCCGGACGTGGTGCTGATCGGTGAGATGCGAGACCTCGAAACCATCGAGGCCGCTTTGACCGTCGCGGAGACGGGCCACCTGGCCTTCGCAACGCTGCATACGAACTCGTGCGTCCAGTCGATCAACCGGATCGTCGACGTATTTCCGCCCTACCAGCAATCCCAGGTTCGGGCCCAGCTTTCGTTCGTGCTCGAGGGCGTCGTCAGCCAGACCCTGATTCCGCGCGCGAACGGGCCGGGCCGGGCGCTGGCCATGGAGATCATGGTTCCGAACTCAGCCATCCGAAATCTGATGCGCGAGGACAAGCTCCACCAGATCTACTCGCAGATGCAGATCGGGCAGGACAAGTTCGGCATGCAGACGATGAATCAATCGCTCGCTTCGCTGCATCAGAAGCGAATGATCAGTCTCGATGATGCAATGGGGCGCAGCGGCGATACCGACGAGCTGCGTCAGATCATGTCCAACGGTGGTGGGTCGGTCGCACGACGCGCCGGCGCTGCTTAGGCAAGGGGGTCTCCAATGCCTGTTTACGTATGGGAAGGTCAAACCCGTCAGGGGGGTACCAAGAAGGGCTCGATCGAGGCCGCTAACGAAGCGGCGGTGATGACACAGCTGCGCTCGCAGATGATCATGCCCGTGTCCGTAAAGGCAAAGCCCAAGGACATTCTCGAGAACATCAACCTCTTGAAGCCGAAGGTGACGATTCGGGACCAGGTGATCTTCACGCGACAGTTCGCGACGATGATCGATGCCGGTCTTCCGCTCGTCCAATGCCTCGACATCTTGTCCGCCCAGAATCCGAACAAGACGATGAAGGCGATCCTGCGCGAGATCAAGGTCGACGTGGAGCAGGGCTCGACGTTCGCCGACGCTCTCGAGAAGCAGCCGAAGACCTTCGACAAGCTCTACGTGAACCTGGTTCGCGCAGGCGAGATCGGCGGTATCCTCGACACGATCCTCAACCGCCTGGCCGTCTACCTGGAGAAGGCCGACTCGCTACGCCGCAAGGTGAAGGGCGCGATGGTCTACCCGACCACCGTGCTGGTGGTATCGATTGCGGTCATTGCGCTGCTGCTGGTCAAGGTCATCCCGGTCTTCCAGAAGATGTTCGAGGATTTCGGCGGCGCGCTTCCCGGACCCACCCAGATGGTCATTACGATCAGTGAGTTCCTGCAGGAATGGCTGGTGATCATGGTGGCCGCAACCGTGGGTGTCCTATGGCTCTTCATGCAGGCGCGAAAGCGCTTTCCGAAGTTCCGCTTCCGGACGGACGCCATCTTCCTTCGGACGCCGGTGTTCGGGCCTCTCCTTCGAAAGGTGGCAGTGGCCCGTTTCACGAGAACGCTCGGCACCATGGTCTCCAGTGGTGTTCCCATCCTCGATGCTCTCGAGATCTGCGCCAAGACCGCCGGAAACCTGGTGATCGAAACCGCGATCATGAAGACGCGCTCGGCGATCTCGGAAGGCCGGACGATGGCTGAGCCTCTCGAAGAAGCGGGCGTCTTCCCCGGCATGGTCGTCCAGATGATTGCCGTCGGTGAATCGACCGGTGCGATGGATACGATGCTTGCAAAGATCGCCGACTTCTACGACGAAGAGGTCGACAACGCCGTCGATGCATTGACCGCCCTCCTGGAACCGCTGATGATGGTGTTCCTCGGTGGAACGATTGGCGGCATGTTGATCGCGATGTACCTCCCGATCTTCAAGATCGCCGAGAACATTGGCTAACATGGCGAACTCCTGGCACGCCGCCGGCGCCAGGTAGGCGCGAACATGGAACGACGGGGGGCGGACGCCCTCCACGCGCGCGTCCTGCGCGTGATGGCCGCACGGCTCGGTGTCTGTGTGGGGGCCTTGGCACTTGCCCTCACGCTTGTCGGGGCAGGCCGTCTGACGACAGAGGTCGCCGAACTCGGCCTGTATGGGACCCTTGGCGTCGCGTTCTTCGCGACGGCGTTGTACGCGGCGCTTCTACCGTTCGTGCGGAACCTCCGGCGCTTCGCGGCCGTCCAGTTGGTGGCGGATCTCGGCCTGGTGACGGCCCTTGTGATCTTCACGGGCGGTGCCGAATCGATCTTCAGCTTCCTCTTTCTGCCGGTGGTGGTATTCGGAGCACTGCTCTTCGACCGGCGGGGTGGTTACGGCACCGCAGGTGGCGCCTCCATCGGTTTCGGTGCGGCCACCCTGGTAGGCATCGGCTTCCCCATGGGTGGGTTGGCCGCCACGCCGGCGGATTTCGCGTTCACGCTATGGGGCGCGCACACCGGGGCCATGTTGTTGGTTGCGCTTTTCGGCAGTGGCCTCGCCCAGGAACTGCGGATCGCCGACGAACGCCTTGAGGCAAGTGCCTGTGATCTCGCGGAGCTTCGCTCGCTGCATGAGCGGATCGTGGAGAGCTTGACGAGTGGTGTCTTGACGACCGATGCCGAGGGTCGGGTGACGTCATTCAATCCGGAATCAGGACGGATCACGGCGACATCGGCGGAGCAGGCGTTGGGTGCCCGGCTCGAAGACGTGTTGCCGGGAATCGCAGAGGTGTTGCGCGAGTCCGACTCGTCAGGCCGCCGCCGCGCGCGGTTCCGATTCGAGAGGTCGGACGGCGAGGAGCGTTTCCTGGGGGTGGCCATCTCCAGCCTGAAGAACGAGGATGCTCCGGATTCGGGCTGCGTGGTGATCTTCCAGGACGTGACCGAAGTGGTCCGGCTGGAGGGCGAGCTCGAACGGAATGCCAGGTTGGCGGGAATCGGCCAGCTCTCGGCGTCGATCGCCCATGAGATCCGCAACCCTCTGGCGGCCATCTCCGGCTCGGTGGAGATGTTGCGGTCGACACTTCCGCCGGAAGAGGATGGCGCCGACCAGAGCCGACTCATGGGAATCGTCCTACGCGAGATCGAGCGTTTGAACCAGTTGATCACGGACTTTCTCCAGTACGCGCGGCCGGCTCCTGCAAAGATGGAGCCTCTTGATCTCGGACGGCTCGCAGGAGAAGTCGCGGAAGCCTTCGAGACGGCGCTGGACCGAGATGTCCTGCTCGAGGTGGAGGTGGCTTCCCCGGCGATGGTGGACGGGGATGCGTTGCAGCTGAAGCAATTGCTCTGGAATCTGCTCGGAAACGCCCAGCATGCGGTAGAGGGTCCGGGCCGAATTCGGCTGTGTGTGGGAAAGATCGAAGCGGATGCTGGGGGCGAGCCTCAAGAGGGCGTCGCCGGGCGCCGAAACACCTCGGAGGAGGCGTCTGGCGTCGTGGAATTGGTGGTCTCGGATACGGGTGTGGGGATCCCCCACGACGTTCTGGAGCGGGTCTTCGATCCGTTCTTCACGACGCGAAGCGAAGGCACGGGCCTTGGCCTCGCGGTGGTTCACCGGATCGTCCAGAACCACGCGGGCACCGTACAGATCGAGAGCCGCAAAGGAGCGGGCACGCAGTTTCAAGTGCGTCTCCCGCTGCAGGCCCTGGACTCATGAGCGATCACCCCGCCCGAATCCTCGTCGTCGATGACGAGCGCAGCATGCGCGAGTTCCTCGAGATCTTCTTTGCACGCGAGGGATACGACGCGGTAACGGCCGGAGACGTCGATACGGCTCTCCTGGCCCTCGACGCGGACGACTTCGACGTCGTGATCAGTGACGTGCAGATGCCGGGCAAGGGCGGCCTCGATCTCCTTCGAGAGATCAAGGATTCCGCGCCCGACACCGTCGTCATCATGATCACTGCATTTGCCACCACCGAAACCGCCATCGAAGCCATGAAGGGAGGCGCCTACGACTACGTGACCAAGCCCTTCAAGGTCGATGAACTGCGCCTGGTCGTGGAAAAGGCTCTCGAGAAGAAGCTTCTTTCGAGCGAGAACCGGCGGCTCCGCTCGGAGCTCGAAAGCCGCACACGCCCGCGCACGATGGTCGGGACGAGCTATGCCATCCAGCAGGTCTATCAGCTCGTCGCCCAGGTAGCGCCCACCAAGACGAATGTCCTGATCAGCGGCGAGAGTGGCACGGGCAAGGAACTCGTCGCCCGGGCGATCCACGACCAGAGTGACCGGGGCGAACACCCGTTCGTCGCGGTGAATTGCGGTGCGATTCCCGAAAACCTGTTGGAATCCGAGCTTTTCGGCCATGTCAAAGGTGCGTTCACGGGTGCCGTCGAGAACCGCGCGGGTCTCTTCGAAAGCGCGGAGAAGGGAACCATCTTCCTCGATGAAATCGGGGAAATCCCGCTGCCCCTTCAAGTGAAGCTATTGCGTGTGATTCAGGACAGGAAGGTCCGACGCGTCGGCGATAGCACGGACGAGCCGGTCGATGTCCGGATCGTGGCCGCCACCAATCGGGATCTGCAAGAGGAGGTGGTCGCCGGTCGTTTCCGTGAGGACCTCTTCTATCGATTGAACGTCATTCAAGTCCATTTGCCGCCTCTTCGGGAACGCATGGAAGATGTGCCGCTGCTGGTTCAACACTTCGTGGCGAAATTCGCCCTCGAACTCGATCGGCCCGTGGATCGCATCGGCGACGATGCCATGGCGCTCATCCAGAACTACGCATTCCCCGGGAACGTGCGGGAACTCGAGAACACGATCGAGAGGGCCGTGGCCTTGAGCCAGGGGGGCACGGTCCATTCGGATGTCCTTCCGCCTGCGATCCTCACTCCCCGCTCCGCCCCGGAGGCCAGCAGTCGGCTTCCGGAAGAGGGTGGGGATCTGGACGGCATGCTGGCCCAGGTCGAACGGGAACTTCTTCGTGAAGCGTTGGGCCGGACGGGTGGTGTCAAGAAGAAGGCGGCGATGTTGCTCGGCGTCTCCTTCCGTTCCTTCCGATACCGCCTGGAGAAGCTGGGCCTCGACGATTCACCGTAGGTGATGGCGACGGCCCGGCCGACGACGGCTTCTTCGCTGGGCTTGCGCAGCGAGGTCCTGCTGAGCCTGGGGCTGGTGATGCTCCTGGCGACGATCGTGCTGGTGGCGGTGTTCGTGACCCACCACGAAGGCAGTCTGGAGCGCGTGCTCGGACGCTCGTTGCTTGCGGAGGCTGCACGGCCGGCCGCGCCCTTCGACGCTGTGGTTGCCGGGACCGAATGGTGGTCGCTCGGAGCAGACGGACGTGCGCGAACCCGTGGCCCGGTCGCCGGAGAGATCGACGAGACGACCCTGGCATTGGCGGAGCAGGTTCGTTCGGAAGGTGTACCGCTTCTTCAACTCGGAAGGCTTGGTGGCCGGATCCGATTCGCCGCGCCGCTCGACAACGGTGGGGTTGCGATGGCCCGGCTCCCGGAACATGCCTCGTTTCAGCTGCGCTCCGCACCGCTCACGGTGGTTGCGACGTTGGGGTTCGTCAACGTCGCGATCTTCACGGCTTTCGGAAGCTGGCTGCTCCGGCGTCGACTGATTCGTCCCCTCGAGGACGTGGCCCGGGCCGCGGTCGCAATCGGGCAGGGCGAGGAGGAGGTGAGGGCGCCTGAAGAAGGCCCCCAGGAGGTCGCCGCCGTCGGTCGCTCACTGAACGAGATGACCGAGGCCTTACAAGAGCGCAGCGGCGAGTTGGAGAAGGCAATCACCGATCTTCGCGGTGCCAATCGCGAGCTTCGGCGAACGCGGGAGGGCCTGGATCGGGCCGAGCGGCTGGCATCGGTCGGGCGTCTGGCGGCAGGTGTGGCGCACGAGGTTGGCAATCCGATCGGCGCCATGCTTGCATTCATCGATCTCGCGGCACGAGATGCCGCCCTCGGTGAGGGGAGTCGGGAGCACCTCCGCCGGGCTGGGAGCGAGGGGGAACGGGTTCGAATCATCCTCCGTCAGCTCCTCGATTTTTCGAGGCCTCAGCGTTCGACACCACGGCCTATGGAATTCGCCGAGATCGCGCGAGAGACCCTCGTGCTGGTCTCCGCCGGGAGACGCCACCACCACATCGCATTTTCGCAAAGCCAGGAGGGCGAGCTGCCGCTCGTTTCGGCGGACGCTTCGACGGTGACCCAGATTCTTCTCAACCTGCTCCTGAACGCTGCGCACGCAGTTGGAGATCGCGAGGGTGCACGTGTCGAACTGCTCCTGCGGCCGGCGCCCCTCGTGGCTCGCGGGGAGGAGGGCATCGAGGGGGCCTTCGGTCGAGCGCGTCTGGATGCGGTCGAGTGCCTGGTTTGCGACGACGGCTGTGGAATTCCCGAGAAGGACCGGGAGCGCATCTTCGACCCGTTCTACACGACCAAGCCCCCGGGCGAAGGCACCGGGCTGGGATTGGCCAACAGCGCCCGGCTGGCCGAGGAACTCGGAGGCGTCGTGGAGTGTGTGACGCCGCCGGAGGGTTTCGCCACCGCGATGGCGCTTCGGTTGCCGGTGGTTGAACGGGAAGAGGGGCGAGAAGTTCGGGAGCCGCCGCGGGTGTGAAGACGATTGCGGACCCCGCAAGGTGCTGCGCAGCCTGGACGCTTCTTCCCCGGCCTTCCACCTACCGAAAGCTCAAGAAGAACCGCGGCTTGGCCGATTTCCTCCTTCGGCATGACGCTTGCGTGACGCTTGGCGTGTGCCCCCAGGCGAGAGGAGTCAACAGGTGATTCGACGACGAGGTGATCTTCGTATGAATCGGCGCGAGGCCGGTTTCACCATGCTCGAGCTGCTCCTCGTCATGGGCATCGCGGCCGTCGTCATTTCGATGGGCGTGACGAGTTGGCGCCAGACCCAGCAGAACAACAAGACGAAGTTCATGGCGCGACAGATCGCTGGGGCCTTCGAATTGGCGCGTACCCATGCCATCCAGGAAGAATCCGTGTACGGCGTGTACGTGAACATTGGCGCGCCGCGGAACCGCGATCTCTGCGGGACGGTGCTTCCGGCGAACCAGCCGATCATCGTCTTTCTCGACAACGTCACCCAGAACTGCTGCATCGACGCTGGCGAGACCCAGGTCAATTTCCCGGAAGACACGGCGGTCGCAACCAGCCTGGCATGGGGTGCAACCTGGGCCGCCGCTCCCGTACCGACCGATCAGGGCTCGACGCCTGCCAATATGGCGGCCGGAACGACGTACCCCTTCATCGGGGCCGGCACCGCACCGCTCGTGCTGATGCGGCCCGACGGTGTGCCTGTGCTTCCCGACAACGTCTGCAACCAGGGGAACGTCGGAACCGGAACCGGCGGCTTCTACCTGACGACGAATACCACCACCGCAGCTCAGGCGCGTGATTTCTCTGTCGTGATCTCACCGCTCGGTGCCACGCGAATCCACAGCTTCGAGCGGGGGAGTGCCACATGGACGAACTGAAGCACGAGCGCCGCACGCTGGCCGGCTTGTCGATGGTCGAGGTGATGATGGCCCTGACGATCCTGGCCGGCGGGTTGCTCGTGATGTTGACGATGCAGATCCAGGCCATGAAGGGCGGCCGCCACGGTCGGAACGCGACCGAAGCGGCCCGCTTCGCCCAGAATCAGATGGAGGTTCTGCACCACCAGCCCTTCGCCGGATTGGCACCGACGGGTGGCTGGACGGTTGCGGTTCCGCTGACGGGCGTGACGACAGGTGGTGGAGGCGCGGCTCAGGCCCAGCAGTATCAGCTCGATTGGACGATTGCGCCGTTCGTCGATCCGAATCCCGCGCTCCAAGCCGACACCTTCCAGTTCGACGTGCGTGTCCAATGGGCGGATCCGAATGCCCCAGCGGGCGCTCCGCTTCGTTCCTACGTGATCTCCAGTGTCCGATACAACGACTGAGGGAATGGTGTGACCATCGAACCCACGACCCGCAGACATCAGGCCTTCTCGTTGATCGAGATGATGGTCTCGATGGCAATCCTCGCCTTGATCACTGTCTACCTGACGGACATGCTCGTTCGCCAGAGCCGCACCTACACGGTCGTCGACCAGGTGACGGAAGTGCAGCAGAACATGCGCATCGTCTCGGACATCATCGAACGAGAGATGCGGACGACCGGCTTCATGACCGGCGAGGGAGGCGTCTTCTGCGCGGTCGATCTCCTGGGTGCACCGGACATCCTGGTCGTGAGCGATGACGGGCCTTTTGACCCCACGGACCAGCCTGCCTCGAACATGGTGGTGGACATCACCGACGTCGAGTACACGGGGACCGGGACGGATACGTTCATCGTGAACACCGTGCTGGAGGGAGCGCCGTTCTACGATGTGGACGGCGACGCGACCCTGGATAGCGATTTCTTCGATGTGCAACCGACGGCCGGGCTGCCCATGCCCTTCAGCCAGTCGGGAGGTGTGATCGTCTACGACCAGACGAACGCCGGAGCAGGCGTTGCTTGCGGCCGGGTCGTTCCCGGCTCCGTGACGCCAGTGAGGCTTCAGGTGGACTGGACGTTCGGCCTCCCCGGCGGCACGTATGCTCCCGGCGCGGCGAATCTGGTCCCTCCCGGGGGCGATCTCGTGATGGTTCCTGCCACCGTGTACCAGATCGACCAGGGCGGCGCGGTCGCCGTGCCTCCCGTGGCGTCCCAGCTGCTTCGGAACGGGCTCGTGATCGCCCAGGATGTGGAAGACCTGCAGATCGCAGCCTGGTTCGACCTGGACATCGACGATGTCCAGGACCCCGGCGAGTACTTCGGGGCCCGAACAGCGGCTCCAGCCGACCCGTTGGCTGGTGCGCAGTACGTGCAGAACCAACGGAACAACCAACTCCTTCGTGAGATCCGCGTGAACCTGCTCCTACGCACGCGAGCCCAGGACGCGAACGTGCTGGCAACCGGCGCCACGCCTCAGGGCCAGTACCCGAACCTGGAAAATCGCAACACCGCCCAGCCGGCCGCCGATGCCTTCGTCCGACGCGTTCACACCCTTGCCATTCGCCCGCGCAACGTGGGCCATCGCATCAACAGCCTGTGATGACAGGAGCTCGACCCATGAACGATCTGAAGCCGCGACGACAAGCCGACCCGGCGAACGAACCGAAGCGGCGACGTGAGAGCGGCGCAGCGATGTTCGTTGCCGTGCTGATGCTGGTTCTGATGGGCTGGATGGGCATGGCGGCGATGAACACGGTGACCCGCGACAACCAGGTCGCAGGCTTCCAGAATCGCAACCAGAACGCGTTCTTCGCAGCCGAGGCTGGCGTTGCGTACGCGCGGGCCGTCGTCGAGCACGAAATCGGCGATACGACGGATCTTCCGGGCGTTGGCCCGGTTCCGGCCTTCCCGACCCAGGCGGCGCCCACGCGGATCAGCCAGGTTGCGAACTACGCGGCGTGGCAGAGCGGAATCGCCGGCAACGAGCTGCCCCGCTACTACGCGGACCCGAATCCGCCCGACCCGACGAATCCGCAGCCGATCCACTACTTCGGCCCGGGCGAGATCATGGACGGCGACGACCTCCAGGTGGGCGGAACCCATCGACAGGGAACGCTCTGGCGGATCACGGTGGTCGGGCAGAGCCCCGCCGCTCTTGGCGCGGGCTTCGGCGCGGGTGGATCGACCTCCCGTCTCGATGTGGTGACGGTCAAGCCGATGATGAGGTAGCGCGCCGACGCGCGCGCTGGGGGAGGGGATATGGACGTAGCGAAACATGGTCGCTGGCTCGTTCTTGGCGGGGCGGCCCTGGCGCTTTTGGCTTGTAGTGCTGAGGAAGCACCCACTGGCGTGGGGAGTCGACCGATGGTCGAGCAGCAAGCCGAATCCGACGCCGTGGGCGAGTACGCGGCCGCCGGTTCGGCACCTACGATCACTCGACTCGACGTCTCGCCTCGAGAGATCCTCGCCGACCGCGAACTTCACGTGATCGCAGAGGCAGCGGATCCGGACGGCGAAGCGGTCCGCTTCAGTTTCCTCTGGCAACGCAACGGCCAGGAGATCCTGCGGACCGAACAGCCCGTGATGGTGCTTCGGGACATCCAGAAGGGTGACTCGATCACGCTGACGGCGACCGCAACGGATGGTCGGAACGAGAGCACGCCCATGGTGCTTCGGCTCGGCGTTGGCAATCGGGCGCCCGTACTCACCGCTCTCAGCCTCGAGCCGCATCAGGACCTGCGAGCTGGCATGTCGGTCACGGCGACTCCCGAAGCGGAGGACCCGGACAACGATCGCCTGACCTACCGCTACGAATGGTCCGTGAATGGCTCCGTGCGCGGCGAAGAGCGCGTATTCGAGACCAAGGGCCTGCGTCGCGGCGACAAGATCGCGCTGGAGGTGTTGGCGGATGACGGGGACCGGCTGAGCCAGCCCTACACGATCCAGACCGAGCTCGGGAACACGCCCCCCTCCATCGCTTCCGAAGGAGAGAAGAGCGGAGCCGACGGGGCCTACCAGCATCAGTTCGCGGCGAAGGACGCGGACGGTGACAGGAACCTGCGCTTCTACCTCGACAAGGGTCCTTCGGGCATGAGCATGGACGGCATCACGGGCATGTTGCAATGGAAGCCTGGTGCCAGCCAAGGCGGAAAGCACGAGGTGATCGTCGGTGTTCGGGACGCAAGTGGAGATGCCACCACGTTCGGCTTTTCCGTCGATGTCGCGTTGGGTAGTGAAGACGCTCCCCCGGCTTCTCCGGCGCCCTGATGGTCGGAGGTCAGGCACGTCGCAGATCTCTGCGTACCTCGCACGGAACTGCACAGCAAAGGCTGCGGCCGGTTTCGGTCCGAGGGTAAAAACTCCCAAGAAATCAAGGAGTTGGAGGCGAAGCCGGGCCGGCACGCCGCTTGCTCTACAGGACGTCGCGCGCTGACCGCGCAAGCCAGGAGATCGCCATGCAGGCTCCCACGTTCCATAGAACTCTGACCCTCACGCTTCTCGCCGCCGTCATTCTGGGCGCCGGAAGCGCTACCGCTCAGGGCGACGATCAGGCGCTCTTTACGACGGCGGTTCCGCCCAACGTCGTGCTGATGGTGGACAACTCCGGCTCGATGCATCACGTCGTCTGGCATCCGAACTACGATCCGTCTGTCTCACCGCCTTGCGGCTATTTCACCGACGGCGATTCCTACTTCGTCAATTCGACCGATGCGAACACCTTCCCCGACCCGGGCGAACACTATTTTCGTGCGGGCACCCACGCCATCGTTGGAGCCGGCTGCACGACCTCGGCTCGCGAGATCTTTCTGGATCCGGCCGTTGATGCTACGGGCAGCCGGACTCGCTGGTCGGGCCGGTACCTCAACTGGCTCTACAGTACTGCATCCGCGAGCGATATTGCAGAGATTGTAGCCTTGGACAACGGAGTGCTCTCGAGCTGTGTCGGCGGTGGTACGTATCACATCTACCGCCGGGCCCGGATCAACGCCTCGAAGCAGATTCTCAAGGAGGTCATCTGTCAGGTCAACGCGGCAGGAGCCGTGCGTTTCGGAATGGCCCAGTTCCGACGCGGCGGGGACCCGAACGGCGGTTATGTGGTTGTCCCAGCCGAGGACTACAACACCACCGGCGGCACACCCAACGTCTACAACCTGAATGGTGTCAACCAGGCGCACGGCTCCCACCTGGACGATGCCATCGCGAATCTCACCGGTGAATCGTGGACCCCGCTCGCGGAAACCCTGTTCCAGGTCTACACCTACTTCCAGAGCCGCGTGCTCTCAGAACGCGTCCCCGGTGCCGCTTCGGGGACCTTCCCCGAGTACGAGTACGAGCCCGACCACCCGAACAACGGACCGTACAACACCTCGGGCGCGCCGACCGTCCCGGATAGTCCTATCCAGTTCGAGTGCCAGAAGAACTTCGTCGTGATCATCACGGACGGTGAGCCCACCCGCGACGATTTCACGCCCCAGGGCGGCAATACCGATCAGGGGTTCGCGAATTACAACAACCTGATCGGTGACTACATTCTCGGTGACGAGACCGAAACGCCTGGCTGGTGCTGCAATGGCAGCATGCTCCTGGACGATATTGCCAAGTTCATGCACGACAAGGATTCTCGTCCGGACCTGCCTGCCCATGCTGGCCAGGAACAGACGATGGACATCTATACCGTCGGCTTCACGACGTCGCCCTTCGCGGATGACATCCTGCAGCGGGCCGCCAACGCGGGTGGCGGCCAGTTCTACCGGAGCAATGATCCGCAGTCCCTGGCCAACGACATCGTTCTGGCCATTACGGACATTCTCCTGAAGTCTCAGGCTTTCACGTCCGCAACTGTCCCGGCGGGCCGGGCAAGCGCCGACGAGCGGCTCTACACCAGTGACTTCATCCCGAGCGCGGCCGACGGGTTCTGGCAGGGCCATCTTCGCGCCTGGAAGATCAATGCGGCCGCCCAGATCCTCGACAAGAACAACAACTGCGCACTCAACGATCCGGAGTGCCGTTCGGGCGACTTCCTGAGCTCGGCGGTTCCCCTCTGGGATATCGCGCAGGTGGCCGTCAGCAATGGTGAGGCCGGCCGAAATCTTTACATGTCCCATCTCAACGGGGCAGGCACGGCTCCGATCATTGCACCCTTCGATCTCGGTTTCGTCACGGACGTTGATCTGGGCGTGACGGTTGCGGACATCGGCACGTACGATTTCGGGGCCAACCTGGTACCGACGACCTCCGTGAACCTGGCGAACATGATCGTCGAGGCTGTCCGAGGTTGCGAGCTGGGCACGATGTGGGTGGGCTGTGTCGAGCGGACGTGGCTGCTGGGCGACATTTTCCACTCGAACCCGACCGTGGTGAAGTTCCCGTCCGACTTCAACACGAAGCTCTCGTACAAAGCCTTCGCCAGCAACTACGCGACGCGCAAGAAGGTGATCGTTGCCGGAAGCAACGGCGGTTTCTTCCATATCTTCGATGCGGGCACCTGGGACCCGGCGTTGAATTCCGGCAAGGGCGGATATGACGACGGAACAGGCGACGAGATCGCCGGGTTCATGCCCTATCAGGCGCGCAAGAATGCGAAGGAACTGCCGCGTGATGACAACGGGCGGGACTTCTACTTTGTCGATGGCGCTGTCGCCGTGGCGGACGCCTACCTTCCGAGTGATCCGCGGACCGCGGACTTGAACGATGCGACGACCTGGACGGATTGGCACACCACCGCGGTGGCAGGCCTTCGTCAGGGCGGACGGCACTACTACGCTCTCGACCTCACGGACCCGAGCGGTGCACAGGCGTGCAAGGAAACGACGTCGCCGAAATACCCCTGCTACATGTGGGAGTTCCCGAACGAGGTCGATACTGGCACCCACGTGGCGTACATGGGCCAGACCTGGTCCGAGCCGGTCATCGCGAAGGTCAGGGTCGATGACGGCACCGTGGCCGGCGGTTACGGCCGCTACGTGGCGATCGTTGGCTCTGGTTACGATCCGACGAGCGATCCGAACGCCCATACGAGCTACGACCCGACCGCCAAGGCAGGCCGAGCGATCATGATGATCGACCTGGCCACGGGCAAGTTGCTGGCCATGAAGAAGTTCGATCCCACGGGCGTCGTCGCAACGACAGATCCGTCGGCCGTTACCTACGACCCGGCGAATCCGGAGAAGAGCATGTTCTTCTCGGTGGCCTCCACACCCGGCGTCTTCGACGTCGATTTCGACGGCTTCGTGGATGTGATCTTGATTGGCGACCTGGGCGGCAACATGTGGAAGTGGGTGGTCGAAGATGTGGGAGAAGATCCCATCCTGAACACGGCCCTGACCACGACGCAGCCGAACTGGCCGTTCGCTCGCTACTTCCAGGCGCCCAGCCATCTGGATGCGGGCAGCGGAATCCGGTACTGGAAGAGCATCTTCTTCCGAGCCGGCCTCACCCGGATCAGCGGCAAGTACTGGATGGCCTTTGGAACGGGTCAGCGCGCGAACCTGCAATGGTCTGGCCTCCAGCCGACCACGCTGGAAGATTCGCGCCTTTACTCCATCAAGGATGTGGACCTGCTGATGAACGCGAACCCCACGCCGGCGACGCTCACGGAGTCGGACCTGGACGGTGGGGTGCCCGGCGCGGCGGACTACACCACGACCCTGGGAACCTGTGTGTCACCGACCGGCCAGGGCTTCTATGTTCGCGGTGTCGGAGATGGTGAGAAGTTCGTCACGCAAACGGTGGTGTTCTCGAAATTCATCATCTCTGCTTCCTTCACGCCAGCTCCTGTGGTGGCCTGCGGAGCCGTGGGAGACGCGACCCTCTACACCTACTCGATTACGTGCGGTGAAGGAATGGACGTGACGAATTCGGCAACCGGAGTGACCACGACGATTGTCAAGTCGGATATGGGAGACGGCATGCCGTCGAACCCGCAGGTGACGATGGACAACAAGTCCGGTGACACCACCGTGATCGTCCGGATGCAGGATGGTGCGCTCTGGCAGCCGCCGGGCGATTTCAACAGCGGGGGCGACGGCTACGGCCAGCACTTCTGGCGAGAAAACTAACGCCCCCTCAAAGGTCGAAGATCCCTAAGATCAAACGAAAATCGGAGATCGAACGATGATGAAGACGCTTCGAAACAGCCTTGTGGCTCTCATCCTGGCAACGAGTTTGTTGGCAGCGGGTGGAGCGTGGGCCTGGACGAACGAGACCATGGTCAAGAGTGTCACGACCGGAAGCCGAACATTGCTGCTCGAGGAGAACATCACGGTCAAGGCAGGCGACCAGACCGAGATTCGCGATACCGAAGGTGCACGCATCGACTTTTCCGAGATCCCGAACCCGGTCGACGTGGCCCCTGGACACGTCGTCGTGAAGGTCGTGGGCGTACGTTCAGGAAACACGGTGAATGCAACCGCGATCACCGTGCGGCCGATCGTCGCCCAGTAGAACCCTCCCGTCAGGCAACATGCGATGGCCGGGCCCTTTGCCTTTGGGGTTCGGCCATCGGTGCTTCTGGCGCACGTTCGATCTCCGGGTCCAAAGCTGGAATCCGGAGGACAGGGCGGTCACTCGCATCCCCTGAGCGGAAGGGCAGGCTCCTACCCCTCGCGCTTCCGGAGGCCGTACTCCTTGATCTTGTAGAGCAGGGCACGGTGGCTGATCTCGAGGAGACGCGCCGCATGTGTGCGGTTTCCGCCGGTCGCCTCGAGTGCACGGAGGATGTGGTCCGCCTCGAACTTCCTTCGGGCGCGTTTCAAGCACAGATTTCCGGATTCCAGCGAATCAGCAGGGGAGGCCGCGTCGTCGGCGACCGTTCGAGGCAGCTCCCGCAGGGTGATCCGCTCACTGTCGGCGAGGATGACGGCCCGTTCGATCACGTTCTCGAGCTCCCGGACATTCCCAGGCCACGCGTAGTTCGTGAGCCGCGCCAACGCGTCGTCCGCGACACCTCGGATCGGCTTTCCGAGGCTGCGGCTCGACGAGTCCACGAAATGATCCACGAGCAGGGGGATGTCCTCCCGACGGTCTCGGAGGGCCGGAACCTCGATGTGGAGGACATTCAGACGGTAGAAGAGGTCCTCGCGAAATCTGCCCTCCGCGACTTCCTGCTGGAGGTTGCGGGCCGTGGCCGCCAGGACGCGAACATCGACCTTGCGCGGTTTCGATTCGCCGACGGGGCGGACCTCTTCCTCTTGGAGAACACGGAGCAGCTTGACCTGGAGTGCAAGGGGCATTTCGCCGATCTCGTCGAGGAAGAGCGTTCCGCCATTCGCCTCGACGAACAAGCCTCGTCTCGCACGGTCCGCACCGGTGAAAGCTCCCTTGGCATGACCAAAGAGCTCGCTCTCGAGCAGTGCCTCTGGAATGGCCCCACAATTGAGTGCCACGAAGGAGTCGTCGCGGCGGCCGGATTGGGAGTGAAGCGCCCGCGCCAGGACTTCCTTGCCCGTGCCGCTCTCGCCGGTCAACAAGATGGTTGCCTTGTATTCCGCGGCGCGTTCGACGAGCTCGAGGACTCGGATCATGGCCTCGGACGCAGCGACGATCGGGCGGGTACCGATGACCCGATCGACATCGCGTTGCAACAGGGCATTGGCGCGGCGCAGCCGTTCCCGCTCGCGGGCCTTGCGGATGGCCAGGAGCACCTCGGATGGCTGGAAGGGCTTCGCCAGGTAGTCGTAGGCGCCTCGCTGCATGGCTTCGATGGCAAGATCCGCAGAGCCGTAGGCGGACATCATGAGGACCGTGACCCCGGGCAAACGCCCGTGGATCTGGGGAAGAAGCTCCAGGCCGTCGGTTCCGGGCATCCGGAGATCGCAGAGCACGAGATCGACCGGGGCGGCTTCCAGCAGCTCCAGAGCCCGGATCGCACCGTCCGCCAGGACGACATCGAACCCTTCGGCAGCCAGGAACATGCCGAGGCTATCCCTCAGGGCGTCATCGTCGTCCACGATCAGAATGCGCTCGGACATCCGTTCTACGGCCTCCCAGCACGCCCTATCGGCGGTTGGGTGGAAGGGCGTGAGGCCCTCTCGGTTCCAGCCTCTACGGAGCCCGGAGATGCCACCTGGAAAAAGTGACGTGCGACACCACGAAGCCCCCACTCAGCGGCTCAAGTCCCTGAAAGCACGGGACGATAGGGGAATCGTTCGGGCGGGGGCGCCCAAACAGGCATCCAGTCGACCTTGGGGGGAAGACCGTGCCCAGCAACAACGTACAGCGCATTCGCGAGGCTCAGATGATGAGCAAGGCAGAGCTCGCCCGAAAGGCGGGTCTGTCCACGCTCACCATCGATCGCATCGAAGCGGGTCGGCCTTGCCGCCTGGACACGAAGCGAAAGATCCTGGTCGCGCTCGGATTGAAGGTCGTCGACAAAGACAAGGTCTTCGGCCCGGCACCCAGCAACTTCCCCGCTTCTCCGGTGCACGAAGTGCCGGAGCGGTACTAGCGGCGATTAGGAGGAGAGACGTTGGCTTTCTCGTTCGGCAAGTCCAAATCGATCGTCGGTCTCGACATCGGCTCTTCCTCAGTGAAGGTCGTCGAGCTCGTCAAACGCAGCAAGGGCATCGAGTTGCAGCATGTCGGCATTGCGCCGCTGCCGCCCGAGGCCATCGTTCAGGGCGCATTCCTGAACTCCGGGGCGATCGTCGATGCGATTTCCCAGGCGGTTGACGAAGCCGGTATCAAATCCAAGAACGTCGCGACTGCGGTCTCCGGCCACTCGGTGATCGTCAAGAAGATCAGCCTCCCGATGATGACGCGCGACGAGCTCGAAGAGTCCATCCGCTGGGAGGCCGAGCAGTACATCCCGTTCGATATCAACGAGGTCAATCTCGATTTCCAGATCCTCGAGTCCGGCGAAGCCGAAGGCCAGATGGACGTTCTGCTGGTCGCCGCCAAGAAGGATCTCATCGACGACTACGTCCAGGTGATCAGTGAGGCCGGTCTCACGGCTTCCGTGATCGATGTCGCGGCCTTCGCCGTCGAGAACGCCTTCGAGGTGAACTACGACCCGAACCCGGAAGAAGTCGTTGCGCTGGTCAACATCGGAGCCCAGGTGGTCAGCATCAACATCGTCGATCACGGGGTTCCGGCCTTCACCCGGGACGTCTCGACGGGCGGCAACGTGTACACGGAGGAGATCCAGAAGGCGCTCTCCGTGGGTTGGGAGGAGGCCGAACGCCTGAAGATCGGCGGAGGTCCGGAAGAGGAGAGCCAGGAAGTGGTTCCCCAGGAAGTCGAGAAGGCAATGCGCTCGGTCACCGAGACCGTCCTCGGGGAGATCAGTCGCTCGCTCGACTTCTTCTCCGCGACGGCAGCTGAGGCTCGAATCGGCAAGGTCGTGCTCTCCGGGGGTGGTTCCCGGGTTTCCGGTCTGGATACCGCCTTCCAAGGCAAGACGAACCTGCCGGTCGAGATGTTGAACCCGCTGGCCCGGGTGATTCCCTCCAGCAAATTCGATCAGCAGTACCTGGACCAGGTAGCGCCCCTGCTTGGAGTGAGCGTTGGCCTGGGCCTGCGAAGGATGGACGACTAATGATTACGATCAACCTCCTTCCGGTACGCGAAGAGCGCCGCAAGGCGGGAGCCCAGAAGCTCGCAGTCGGCCTGGCTGCGACACTCGTCGGGGCCCTGGCGATTGCCGGTTTCTTCCACTGGAGCCTGCTGAACGAGCTGGCTGATGTGAAGGCGGCAGCCGCGGATACGCAGCGGCAGATCGACAAGTTCGGGCCTCAGCTCGCGCAGGTCGAGGAATACCGCCGGACCAAGGCAGAGATCGAGCAGAAGCTCGAGGTCATCGAGCGCCTGTTCGCGAGCCGTGCGGGCCCGGTCCACATGTTGGATGAGCTCGCTACCCACGCGCCGGATCGCCTCTGGATCACCCACGTGGAGACCTCGCGTGAGCAGATCAGCATCAAGGGGATGAGTCTCGACAACGAGCTCGTCGCGGTCTTCCTGACGGCACTGAACCAGTCGCCGTTCTTCTCCAACGTCGAGTTGCTGAGCACCGAGGCGAAGGAAAAGGAAGGGCTCAAGCTGAACGCCTTCGAAATCAGCGCCAGGGCTACAGCACCGAAGGCCCGCAAGGCCGTGTTGAAGACCGCGGCCGTGGATCTCGGGCAGTAGGAGAGTTCGTTGGAATTGAATCTCGACCAGTTTCAGGGGCAGCTCGACAAGCTGAACAAGCTGCCGCGTGCCTATCGAATGGCGATCGTACCGACGATCCTCATCCTGATCTCGGCGCTGTACGTCTACTTCCTCTACTTGCCAGCGAAACAGCAGCTGACATCCGTGAGCGATCAGCACCTGCAGCTCCAGCGCAAGCTGGCGGAGGTGCGGGCGGTCGCCAGCAACGAGGAAGCCGTGAAAGCGGAGATCGCGGCGCTCGAGCGCAAACTCGCCGTGGCATTGAGGCAGTTGCCGGATAGCAAGGAATTGCCGGTGCTGCTGACCGATATCACCAGCCTGGGCAAGAACGCCGGCCTCGATTTCAAGGGCTTCCGGCCCCAGGGCGAGGTGAACAAGGGCTTCTATGCCGAGGTCCCGATCAACATCGAGTTCACCGGTCAGTTCCATGACGCGGCCATGTTCTTCGACGAGGTCTCGCGGCTTCCGCGGATCGTGAACATGGGTGAACTCAAGATCGCCATCAACCGCGAGGACACCATTCGGACGGTTCTCAAGGTGAGTGGCGAGGCGACCACCTACCGCTTCGTCGAGGCCCCGCCGGAAGGCGCGGCGGCCGAGGAAGCCAAAGGCAAAGGCAAAGCCAAGGGCAAGCGTGCTCGGAAGCGAGGGGGCAAGTGATGAACCATCGAAGGTCCGCCATCGTGTGGTGCGCAGCGCTTCTGCTGCTCGCTCTGGGCTGTCAAGAGACGGCCACGGGCAACGCCGCAGCGCCGGCTTCCGCACGCAAGGCGAAGGCTGCTGCACCTGCCGCGGAGGCGACGCCTGACGGCGAGCAGGGCGTGAGCGTCGCGGATGCACGCGCCTACGTCTACGACCCGATCGGCAAACGGGATCCCTTTCGATCCTTCGTGCTCGATCGGATCAAGGAAGTCGACAAGGCTGCAAAGGGCCCGCTGGAGCAGTTCGATCTGAGCCAGCTGTCCGTCACGGGAGTGGTCTGGGAGGGTGGCAGCAAACGCGCTCTCGTCATCGACCCTTCCGGAAGAGCCTACATCGTTCAAGAAGGCGATCGCGTCGGCAAGAACGAGGGTCTCATCATCACGATCGGGGATAGCGAGATGATGGTCCGTGAGAAGTACGAAGACTTCCACGGAGAGCAGACGGAAAAAGAGATCGTGATGCGCATTCGGTTGTCTGAGGGAGGGTGAGCTTGATGTTCGCTAGCACCATGTACGGAAACTTTGGAAGGGTGGGGCTCGCGGTGAGCGCCATCTGCATGGCCTCCCTGCTCGCCTGCGCATCGACGCCGGTGCCGGCGCCTGTTGCGGAAGCACCTGCGGCGCTCTCGTCGGTGACGGTCGAGGCGGACAGCGATGCAACGGTCGTGAGCCTGAATGGGCTGACAGAGCCGGTCTACAACGCGTTCAAGCAGGACGAGCCGTCGCGGATCGTCATCGATCTCGCTGGGGTCTCCCCCGGTGACGTCGCCGAGGCGATCGCCATCTATGATGGAACGATCGACGAGGTCACGGTCGAGAGCTTCTCCCACGAGGGCGCTTCGTCCACGCGGGTCGAGGTTTCGCTCGCGGCCGCCGGTGACTACACGGTGGTGGACCTCGAGGATCGTCTCGAGATTCGCGTGAACGCAGCGGCCCCCGAAATGGCGGCTGCTTCGGCGGACGCCATGGCGGCGACGGAAGACACTCCCGAAGCGGACCCGTGGGCCACGACGGAAAGCGCCGAGGTCGCGTCGGACGATGCAGCCGCGGAGCTGGACACGCCTGCAGCCGCGCCGATGACGCCCGCTACGACGCTGACCGGTGTCGTCGCGAATGCGGATGGCAGCGGAGTGACGGTCCAATTCGAGGCGGATGGAAGCATCGAGGGCGCCACGTGGTTCGGCCTCGAGGATCCGGAGCGGCTCGTAGTGGATCTCCCGGGCCTCGTCAGCGAGGTGGAAGATTCTCGACTCGAGATCAGCGGTGACCGGGTCGCGCGAATCCGCCTGGGGCAGCACGAAGACAAGGTCCGCGTGGTGCTCGATGGTGCCGACGCAGCCCAGGGCTTCGATGACGTGCAGATCGTGACCGTCGCGGCGGGCCTCTGGCTTGGCCTCGGCGACGCAATTGCACCGGCTGACCAGATGGCATCTGCACCGGTGGAAACCGAAACAGAGGCCATGGAAGAGGTGGCTGCCGAGCCCGAGATGGCCGAATCCGAAGAGGTCGGACTCGAGACTGCAGAGACTCCGGTCGCTGAAGAGGCGACGGAGGCTCTCGTAGCCGAAGAGCCGACCGAGACGGCTGAGGTCTGGGCCGACGAGCAGAGCTTCGACGCAGCGGAAGAAGCTGCGCCGGCGACGCTCACCATGTTTGGCGTGCAGATCGAGAACGACGAGGCTCGCGAGCGGGTCGTCATCGTGACCGAGGGGCCGGCCGAGTTCGTGAAGACGCATCCGTCGCCCGACACGACGGTCATCAGCCTGAAGGGAGCCACGATCGATCCGGACGCCGCCGTTCGCATCGCGCCGACGGCACCCGCTTCCGTCTCGCTGGTAACCGCGTTCCAGCAGCCGGAGGCCGCCGAGCCCGAGGTTCGGGTCGTCATTCGAGCGCAGGAAGGGGCCAAGCCGGTCGTGAGCCAGGAGGGCGCGTTGCTCTTCGTGGATTTCGAGAACGGAACCCAGCAGGCCTCCGAGATCCCGATGCTCTCCGATGTCGCCTCTGCAGAGGTGCCGGCTGATTCGATGCCGGCCTCGATGGATCCGAATAGCGACGCGGTCGAGATCCTCGCCGAAGGTGGGCTGGTCGACGGCAAGGCCTACACGGGTCGCCGTATCTCGCTCGACTTCAAGGACGTGGAGATCGACGATGTCCTCCGCCTGATTGCTGAGGTCTCGGACCTCAACATCATCGCGGGTGACGAGGTCAACGGAAAGGTCACGATCCGCCTGGTGGATGTGCCCTGGGATCAGGCCCTGGACGTCGTGCTCCTGACGCGAGGCCTTGGCTTCGTTCGGGTTGGCAACGTGCTTCGCATCGCGGCCGCGGATCTCCTGAAGACCGAAGAGGAATCTCGCCTCCAGGAGCGTCGTGCACGGGAGAAGCTGGAAGACCTGGTGGTCAAGCTCCAGCCGGTGAACTACGCCGATGTGGATGAAATCGAGAAGATGGTGAAGAGGCTCCTCACCGCCCGCGGCAGCGTGGACGTGGATGAGCGCACCAACACCGTCATCCTGAAGGACATCGCATCGGTGATCGACGAGGCCACGGCCCTCATCAAGGCGATCGACACGCAGACGCCGCAGGTGATGATCGAGGCGAAGATCGTCGAAGCGAATCTGGACTTCACGAAGGAACTGGGTGCAACCTGGGCCTTCGGTGTCCAGCCGCTCACCGACGGATTCGATGACACCAGTCCGGCCAAGACGAACGAGCGGTTGGGTCTGGGCAACGACATCGTGTTCCACGACAACTCGTTGCTCACGAGCTTCACCGACACGTTCAATCACGTGCAGGTCTCCAACCCGATCACCTCGGTCCCGAACGGTCTCCTCGACCTGGGCGCCTTCATCCTGGATGAGCGCCTGAACGTGGAAGCCCGGATCGAGGCGGCGGAGAGCTACGGCGAGGGCAAGGTCATCTCGAGCCCGCGCATCGTCACCCTCGACAACCGGAAGGCGAGCATCGAGCAAGGTGTCTCGATTCCCTTCCAGACGTTCGAGAACGGCGATGCCAAGCTGGAGTTCATCGACGCGGTCCTGCGCCTGGACGTGACGCCGCACATCACCGCAGATCAGAGCATCATCATGCAGATTGCGGTGCAGCGGAACGCGCCCGACACCAGCGTGGAGACGCCCACGGGCTCCCCGGCCATCGCCAAGAACGAGGCGGAGACCGAGACCCTGGTGAAGGACGGTCAGACACTCGTGATCGGCGGCATCTACGTCGTCGACAAGAGCGAGACCGAGAGCCGCGTGCCGTACTTCCACAAGATCCCGTTGCTGGGGAACGCGTTCAAGAACAACGAGGTCCGGGATATCCGCAAGGAGCTCCTGGTCTTCGTGACCCCGCGCATCGTGGTCAACCCGGAGCTCGGCAGCTAGCCCCAATCCGTCATTGGATCCGGGCCCCTGAGGGTATCGGTCCGGGTCAGGCGGCGAGTTGTTCGATGGCCCGATTGAATCGTTGGCGGGTGGAGGCCTCGGCAGCGATCCGCAGCTCGGCGCGCCCCTGAGGC
>JAAETT010000332.1 GCA_024228115.1 bacterium | reverse complement strand
GGTGACAGTCTGTGCGGTAGAATCCGGCTTCATGAAGGGGCCCTTGTTGAGGGGAAACGGGTGTCGCAACACGTTTCTACCGCAACTGGGGCCTTCTTCAATTCAGGAACGCGACTTCTTCATGAATTATTCGGGCTAGGCTTCTGAGATCGGTTCGAGATATCGGCGATGGACATCCTGGAGGAAAGCTTCCGCCGCTCGAATCGCGTGGGCCGAACGCACTGAATGGAAGGTCTCGAATGCATGTTGTGCGCCGTCGAGTTCCAGGTAGACGACCGGATTCTGGGATTTCTCACGCAATGCTTCCACGAAGACGCGGGCCTCCTCGACGAAGACCAACGAATCGTGAGTCCCCTGAACGATCAGGAACGGCGGTGCATCGGTCGAGACCCGCGAGAGAGGCGAGGCCGCATCCCAGAGCTCCCGGTTCTCTTCCGGCCTGCATTTGAGCACGCTCTTTGCCAGAAAGGGTGTCATCGATTGGGAACCGCGGATCCCGTGGCGATCCAGGAAATCGTAGACGCCATAGAACGGCACGGCTGCCGAGACCCGCGTATCCCCCTCTTCGAAGCCTGGCTGGTACATCGGATCGTTCTGGGAAAGCGCGGTGAGCGCGGCAAGATGACCGCCTGCGGAGCCGCCCGTTACGGCGATGAAATCCGGATCGATGCCAAACTCTTCGGCGTGCTCGCGGATCCAGACCAGGGCGCGCTTCACGTCGACGATGTGATCGGGGAAGGTCGCCTTCGGCGAAAGTCGGTAGTTCGGCGCGAAGCAGACCCAACCCCTCTCCGCCATGTGGTGCATCAGCGGCTGGCCCTGCTGCTCTTTTTCGCCCATCACCCAACCGCCGCCGTGTACCTGCAGCAAGACCGGGCGGTGAGTGCCGGGCTCACGGGGCCGCACGACATCCAGCTTGTTGCGTCCGCCCTTGTCGCCGGGCAGTGATGGGCCGTACTCGCGCCCTCTCAGGGTCTCTACGCCAGGTCTCTTCATTCGGAAGGGCCGCAGGCCGTGCCAGGGAGAGACATCTTCATCAGGCGCCAGACCACTCTCTGCAAGCGCCTCCCGCGCTGCCGCACGAGCACCGATCGCCTTGCCGTGAATCGCGAGCAGCCCAGCCCAGCTCACGAAGGTAATCGCCAGGCCGAACAGCCCAGCCGCGGATTCGAACGCGCCAAACGCGCCGAACACCAGGGTCGCCGCGGCCTGCCACGCCAGGTGGTGGAGCGGCATCTCCCCCGTCAGCCAGGCACCCATGAAGTAGGGCATGCTGAAGGCGGAAATACGACGGGCCTGAATGAGGGCACTCGCCGTGAAGGCGGCGCCGACCAGGCTCACGAGGAGGAACAGGCTGGGGGCAGTCATCCCGTCATGATGCCATTCCAGGCTGCGTGTGTCGCGCAGGAGGGCGGTTGCGAACGATCCACGTTGGGAGCAGGCGTCTCCGCTCCTTCGAGGGATCAGGCGCCGTTTGGTTCGGCGGGGCCCACGCTCCCGCCGGGAAACGCCTGGATCCGAGCCGCCTGGGCGACGCTCGCTACCCGGCGCCCCGTGCGGTCGTAGAGGGCGCCCACCGCCCACGCCGTTTCAGCATGGGATACAGGGCTCTCGGCGAGGAAGACGTGCCAATCGTCGAAGCGCGCGGGACCGTGGATCCACAATGCGTGATCGATGCTGGCGGCTCGTAGGGTGGCCCCGGCGATTCCCAGGGCTCGCGCAGCGGCAGCCACGAGAGGACCGTCACTCGCGTAGATGAAAGAAGCGTGGTGGAGAAGCCCGTCCTCGGGAAGAGCCGTACGCGGCCTCATCCACAGACCGAAGGGCTGACCGACCGCAGGGGGAATCAGGCGAAGCTCGATCTCCTCGGCAAGCGCGCCCCAACGGCCGCGAATCTCGGGGAGCCCGTCGGGCCCGGGGACCGCGGGGCAGCGGTCGTCGTGCCGGCGCCCGCTGGATTCCCGACCGAAGGAGAAGGTCACGTGGCAAACCGCCTCACCTCGCTGCCGCGCCAGGACACTGCGCACGTCGAGGCTCACGCCCTCACGCAGACGCTCCACTTCGAAGCCGATCGCCTCGCCATAGCGCGCCGGGCTCAGGAAATGCGCATGCAGGGATTGCAACTCGCAATCGGGGGCGGTGCGTGCTGCGGCGGCGAACGCCTGCGCGAGCGCCAGACCGCCGAACACCCGCCCGGGGGCGCGGCCTCGAGCCGGCCCCGGATGGCCACGAAAGCGGTCCGCACCTCGCTCCTCGAGCACGAGCCGAGAAGCGAGACCCGACCCCTGGTTGGCGGAATCATCCTTCGTCATGAAGCGGAGACAAGGATAGGGGTCCGCGGCGTTGGCGCCCGAGCCACGGGGTGAAGTTCCAGCCACGGTCACCGGCAGCAATGCCAACCGCTCGCATCCGGCCTACGCTTGGGAGGGAGGCAACCGCCATGGCCGACGCCACCGACGGAAGCGGAGCTGGACTAACGCCCGGCCGCCTGGAGGAGCTGGACTCCACAGTGGCCCGCGCACGTGCCGCCGCGGACGCCTTCCGCGAGCTCGACCAGGAGGCCGTGGACCGCATCGTCTGGGCGATGGTGGTAGCGGGCCTCGAGTCCGCGGTGGACCTCGCGCAGATCGCCACCGAGGAGACGGGCTTCGGCGTCTTCGAAGACAAGGTCATCAAGAATTTCGTGGCGACGGAGTTCCTGTATGACTACTTGAAGGACAAGAAGACCGTCGGAGTGATCGGTGAGGAACCCGAGCGCAACCTCCGATACGTCGCCGAGCCCATCGGCGTGGTGATGGCGATCCTGCCGGTCACGAATCCCACGTCAACCGTCCTCTTCAAATCGATCGTGGCCGCCAAGACGCGCAACGCGATGATCTGTCGCCCGTCGCCGCGGGCCATCCAATGCGCGCTGCGCACCGTCGAGATCCTGCAGAAGGCTGGCGAGAAGGCCGGCTTGCCGCCCGGCGCCCTCCAGGTGGTCCCCGATGCGCCCCGCGAGGTGACCCACTACCTCTTTCGCCATCCGGACATCGATCTGATCTGGACCACCGGCGGTCCGAAGATCGTACGGCTCTCCAACGAAGCGGGGAAGCCGGTCATCAGCGTCGGCCCCGGCAACGCGCCCGTCTATCTGGACCGAACCGCGGATGTCTGCAGCGCCGTGGTGGATATCCTGATCTCGAAGACCTTCGACGCGTCAGTGATCTGCCCCGCCGAGCAGACCTGTGTCGTGGACGAAGGCATCTACGACGCCTTCGTGGCCGAACTCGAACGCATGGGCGCCCGACTGCTCTCTCCCCAGGAGGTGGACCAGCTCGCGGGGTTTGCCTTCCTTGAGTCCGGAGACCCGAGCATCGATGCCGTGGGACGCTCGCCCTACGACCTCGCCACGAAAGCGGGCTTCGATGTGCCGAAGGACGCCAAGGTCCTGTTGGCTCCCCTGCCCGAGGATCTGGGCGCCCTCTCGGAACACCCGCTGGTCAAGGAGAAACTGATGCCCGTGCTCGGGCTGGTGCGGTCGCCGAGCGTGGAGCACGGCATTGCGGCATGCGATCTGGTCACGGAACACGGCGGTCTGGGCCACACCTCCGCGATCTACTCCCGGGATCAGGAGGTCATCGATCGCTATGCGCAACGCATCCGCACGGGGCGCATCCTGGTGAACGCGCCCACCGCCGTGGGCGCGCTCGGCGGCATCTACAACTCTCTCACACCGACTTTTTCACTCGGTTGCGGGACCTGGGGCGGATCGATGACGACAGACAACGTCAACTACACGCAACTGCTCAACGTGAAGCGGGTATCCCAGCGCTCGAGCCCACCCCAGTGGTTCCGCGTTCCGTCCGATACCTACTTCAACGCAGGAGCCCTCGAGAGCCTTCGCGAGATCGACGCCACCACCGCAGTGATCGTCACCGACGGCGACAGCGAGCGCCGCGGCGTCGCCGACGAGATCCACAAACACCTCGGTAGGACCACCACCCATGTCTTCTCGGAAATCGAGCCCGAGCCGGACGAGCAGCAGATCTGGAACGGGGTCGAGACCCTGCGACGCATGCAGCCCGACCTGATCGTCGCGGTGGGCGGAGGCTCGGTCCTGGACGCCGGAAAGGCGATGCGGCTCTTCTACGAGAACCCGAAGCTGAGCCTCGAGGAGCTGAGCCTGCCCTTCCTGGACGCGCGAAAACGCGTCGCCCAGTACCCGCAGGTGGCACACAAGGCGAAGCTGGTGGCCGTGCCCACGACCAGTGGCACGGGTTCCGAGGTTTCCCCGGCCGCCGTCGTGACGATGGGCGACCGCAAGGTCACCCTGGTGGACTACTCCCTGGTGCCCGACATGGCGATCGTGGATCCGCTGCTGATGCTGAGCATGCCCCCCACCGTCACCGCCGATACGGGCATCGATGCTCTCACCCACGCACTCGAGGCCGCGGTCTCGATCTTTGCATCGCCCTACACCGAGGCGTTCTGCGTCCAGGCAGCCCGGCTGGTCCTCGACTGGCTGCCGCGCGCTGTCAAGGACGGCTCGGACCTCGAGGCGCGAACCGCCATGGCGAATGCTGCGACCATCGCCGGGCTGGCGTTCTCGAATGCCTTCCTCGGCGTGAACCACGCGCTGGCTCACGCGGTCGGAGCGCGATTCCACATCAGCCACGGCCGGGCGAACGGGATCTTCCTCCACCACGTCCTGCGCTACAACGCTTCGATTCCCAGCAAGTTCATGCCGGCACCGGGTTACGCAGCCTACGTGGCGCCTGAAAAATACGCCCAGCTCGGCTGGGTGATCGGGCTCCCCGGTGGCGGCGCGGGCGGTCACGGGGAGGAAGGCCGTCGTGCCCGTCTCTTCGCCCGGGTGGACGAGCTTCTGGACGAGGTCGGGATCCCGCGCTCTCTCGCCGACGCGGGTGTCGACGAGCAGGAGTTCCGCAAGGCGTTGCCGGACCTCGCGCGCGTCGCCTTCGAGGACCCGAGCCTGCGCACCAACCCGCGCATGCCGATGGTCAGTGAACTCGTGGGATTGCTGGAAGCCGCCTGGAACGGTCGCTGAGCCCTCGCCGGGCGAAGAGCCGCAGCACACCGCCATCCCGATCTCCGGGCCACTGTCGGCTACCCGACGCTCCGCCGGCCCCCTGGATGGATTACACTGCCGAACCGTGGCCTACGAACACCACGACCGCCTCAGCGCAACCGATTCCGTCTTCCTCGAGATCGAGGATGCGAACATCCACATGCACGTCGGGGCGGTGGCGCTGTTCGAGCGCGAACCGCTCGAGACGCCCGAGGGCCGGCTCGACATCGACCGCTTGCACGCGTTCCTCGAACGCTCCCTGCCCCAGAGCCCCCGGCTCCGGCAACACCTCGTCGAGGTGCCGTTGATCGGACACCCGGTCTGGGTCGACGACCCGCGCTTCAACCTCGCCTACCACTTCCGCCACTCGGCGCTTCCACCTCCGGGCGACATGCGCCAACTCAAACGATTGGCGGGGCGCATCATGTCCCAGAAGCTCGACCGCGGAAAGCCGATGTGGGAGCTTTGGGTCGTCGAGGGTCTCGAGGATGGTCGCTTCGCAATGATCATCAAGGCCCACCATTGCATGGTGGATGAGATCGCGGGCGTCGATCTGCTAACGGCACTGCTGAGGTTGTCGCCCAGCGAAGAAATGCCGGAGCCTCGCGTGTGGATTCCGCGGCCCGAGCCGGGAGCGGTGCGGCTTCTGGCGAACGAGGTCGGACGACGTGCAGCGTTTCCGTTCGAGATGTTGCGCGACACGCAAGACCGCTTGACACGTCCCGTGGAGTTCCTGGAGGACGTGCGAAACTCGTTGGGAGCGCTGGGCGAAACCCTCAGCGCCGGGCTCGAGCCGACCACGCCGACCCCCCTCAACCCGGAGATCGGTCCCTACCGGCGTTTCGATTGGATGCAGACCGACCTCACAGAAGTGGCGGAGATCCGAAAGCACCTGAGCGGAACACTCAACGATGTCGTGCTGGCGACCGTGGCTGGTGCGGTGGGACGCTTCCTCGAGCAGCGGGGCGAGGTACTGGATCGCGATACGGTTTTCCGTGCAATGGTTCCGGTCAGCATCCGAAAGCGAGATCAGCACGGTGTCCCCGGCAATCGCGTGGTCAACTTCCTGGCGCGGCTGCCCGTGGACGAGCGCAACCCACGCAAGCGGCTCGAACGCACGACCTCGACCATGCGCGGGCTCAAGCGCTCGCGCCTGGTCGATGGTGCGGAGATGCTCGAAGAGCTGAGCGACCGGACCTTCACGAGCCTGATCATCGAGTTCGTGCGTCTCGCCGCGAATCAGCGCACCTACAACGTGGTCGTCACCAACGTGCCCGGGCCACCCCGGCCCGTTTACCTGCTGGAATCACGCATGACCGAGATCTATCCCGTTGTGCCGTTGTTCACGAACCAGGGCCTCGGAATTGCGTTGTTCAGCTACGACGGCCGGTTGTGCTGGGGCTTCCAGTCGGATTGGGAAGCGCTCCCCGATCTGAACGACTTCGTCCTGGCGGTTGGCGAGGAGTTCGCGCGGCTGCGCGAGGCCGCAGAGCACGTGCAGGCGGCCGGGGACCCGAGCCCGCCGGCTTCCAGCCCTTCCCTTGAGCAGCAGGAGATGAAATGAACACGAAAGTCCACGAATTGATGACCAGCACGGTCGTCTCGACTCAACCCCACGCAACCGTCGGACACGTTCGTGGCATCCTGGAGCGTAACCAGATCAGCGCGCTTCCCGTGGTCGACACGGAGGGACGGCCCGCTGGGATCATCTCCGCCACGGATCTCGCGGCGGAGCTGAAGACAAACTCGCCCATCAGCAGGATCATGACCACGAAGGTGTACACGGTGCCGAAATACGACGACGTGAGCACTGCGGCCCGAGTCATGCGGAACCATCACATCCACCGGGTGCTCGTGACCCATGAGCAGACCGTCGTCGGCGTGCTCTCGTCCTTCGACCTCTTGAAGTTGGTCGAGGACCACCGCTTCGTAGCAAAGAACCCACCTACTCCCTCGAAGAACGCGAGTTCGAAGCGAAGCTGAGCTGCCTCACTTCATACCAACAGCTAGCCCCAATCCGTCATTGGATCCGGGCCCCTGAGGGTATCGGTCCGGGTCAGGCGGCGAGTTGTTCGATGGCCCGATTGAATCGTTGGCGGGTGGAGGCCTCGGCAGCGATCCGCAGCTCGGCGCGCCCCTGAGGC
>JAAETT010000331.1 GCA_024228115.1 bacterium | reverse complement strand
TCGCTACCGGTTCGGGCGGGCTCACCCCTGGCCGGGCGGGTTTCGCACCCGCTGGACGACGAATCGAAATTTCATGGAGTCATCGCATCTCCTCCAATCCCAATCGACCAGCAGAGCCTGGTCGCACTGTACGGCCTACCCCTCGCCTCGCAACTCATCCCGATCACATGGATCCGAGTAACCGGTTTGTACATCGGTGCATTCGTCTTGATCCAGTCCCTGCTTTCGACCCACTTCTTCCCGATCACCTACGTGACGCATATTCCGAATGCGGACATGATTCTGGAGATCCGCGGAGACAACCTTCCAGGCCTCTACGGGAAACAGCACCTGACGACTGACGCCAAGGGATTCCGCACCACGAAGCCGATCGACTACGACCGCGAAGCGGACTACCGGATCTTCTTCATCGGCTCCTCGACCGTTGCGCAGGATTGGATCGGAAACCGGAACACGATTTCGCACCTGGTCCAGGAGCGCCTCACGGAAACCCTGGGTCGTGATGTGGAAGTAGTCAACACCGGGGTCTCGGGAGTACGGGCGAGGCATAGCCTGGAGACGATGCGACGGGTCGAGGGGTACCACCCGGACATGTACGTGATGCTGATGATGGGAAACGACAGCCTGCTTCAGATCGCCTCTCACTTCTACCGGGAGACACCCAACCAGGATGAAGCCCACAGCCGGATCTTGATGAAGCCGAGCGAATTCAAACTCGAGTTCGTGCCGCGTGCCAAGACCTACACACTCGAAAACACGCTCCTTGGCCGAGCGCTCCTCTGGCTGCAATCCCTGATCGAAGCGAGCCGGCCAGCGGAGCGAAGCCAGGACGAGGAGCCATTCCACGAGATCAGCTATGGGGAGTTCTTCGCCGAGCAGCGCGGATCGCTATTCCGAAGCGATCAACGGACTTTTCTTCCGGAAGCCGTGAGCCCATCGTTTGCCGATGCGCTTCAGCAGATCGGGAAGTTCTGCCAGGAATCTTCTGCGGAATGCGTGATCCTTACGCAACCCAACGGCTACAAGCCGAGCATCAGTGAGGAATACAAGGAGCGGTTGTGGATGACCCCGATGTTCGCCTCCTACTCGTTGACACTCGAATCGATGAGTCACATCGCCCGTCTATACACTCAGTATTGGGTCGAACTCGGTGAGCAGTGGGACCTGCCGGTCTGCGATCTCGATTCGCAAATCGAGCCGTCCCTCGAGAACTTCTACGATGACGTCCATCTCAATCTGGAGGGCTCGCAAAGGGCTGCGGCCTTCGTGCACGACTGTTTGAACGATGTCATACACTCCAAAGAAACCCCGAACTTGCATCGAGGATCATCTGCCCGCAGCGAGTGATCCGCCTCGCGCTTTCCTTGATGGATCGCGATGCCGGGAAGTCTCTAGCGGGCAATCCAGAAGACACTGAGGAACCTCATGTGGACTGCCGCGCGCGAACTCTGGGCCTTCCTACAAGTCCGGAAGAGATACTGGCTGCTGCCGATCTTCGTGATGACGGCGCTATTCGGTGCCCTGGTACTGCTGAGCCAGGGCTCGACGGTGTCGCCCTTCATCTACACGATCTTCTAGGCGGGCAAGCAGTCGTGGAACCTGGCCAGAGCCCAGGCTAGGCTTTTTGGACCCCCGCGGGAGAATGGGCAATGCCATTCGATGCAAACCCGATCTCCAGGGAGTTGATCCCCTTTTTGAGAAGGAGGCAGCGATGACACGGATCTTCATCATGCTGTGCGCCGCGGGCGCAGTGATCTTTGTACTCAGCGCGTCGCCCGGCACGACAGCCGAGGCCGAGAAAGCCAACCCCGCCATGGAGAAGGGCAAGGAAGCCCGGGGCGAGGGGCAACTTGACCGGAAGGGGAAGGACGCCCAGGACAAGGCCAAGCTCGACCGAAAGGGCAAGGAGCCCCAAGGCAAGGGGCAGCTCGACCGAAAGGGCAAGGACGCCGACGCCAAACTGAAACTCGACCGGAAGGGCAAGGAACCCCAAACGAATGGGCAGCTTGACCGGAAGGGCAAGGACGCCCAGGGCAAAGGCAAGCTCGACCGGAAGGGGAAGGAACCCCAAGGCAAAGGGCAGCTCGACCGGAAGGGCAAGGATGCCGAAGCCAAGGGGAAACTCGACCGGAAGGGCAAGGAGCCCCAGGCAAATGGGCAGCTCGACCGGAAAGGGAAAGACGCGCAGGACAAGGGGAAGCTCGACCGGAAGGGCAAGGACGCCCAGGGCGCCGGCTTGGAGCAGTAGAGCGGGGCAGCCGTGGGGTCTCCTGGTCGCGGCGGTTGATTGAACCGGGGGCTCGCTCGATCCGACCTCCCCTGTGAAGAAAACAGGAGTCTCCATGAGCCCCAGAAAGCACCTCTTCCGCTGGGCGGCCGTCGCCGTGAGCCTGTTTTCCGCTGGACCCATCGTCGCAGCGGAAGGCGGGCCCAGCCCTTCCAGCCAGGGCTCACCGCCCCCGCAGATCGATTCCTATCAGCCCTTCCCGGCCGCCTGGGACCAGCCAGTCACGATCCACGGCAGCCATCTCGTGCCGTGGCAAGACCCGTCGAACTCGAAGCACACCCAGGCTGCCGTATCGGGTTCGGTGCTCTCGAAGCCCGTCAAACTCCTTCAACCGAACGAGTTGGTCGAGATCGGGTCTTCCGAACCTTCCGGGCCCGCCGCTCCTGCGAGCGAGGGATCCGAGCCCACCCTCAAGATGGGGGGCAAAGGCAAAAAGGCTCACTTCGTGATTCCCGCTTCGGACATCGAATCCTGGACCCCGAACGAGATCCGGATCAAGAAGCTCTCCGGTGGCATGAAGGGTGCGTATTGGATCGGCATCTACCAGAACGGGAAGCTCCTGAGCAACCGCAACCGCACCCTCTTCTTTTCCGAGAACGATCCCAACGCCACCCACACTCTCGTCGAGGATGATCCTTCCGACCCAGAAGAAGAAGAGGAGGACGTACAGATCACCATCAACTACCCGCCTGTCCAGGAACCCAGCCAGCCCCAGGCCTATATCCTCTCCTACACACCCAGCGTCGTCGGTGCCGGAGACGAGGTGACGATTTCCGGTGCACTCTACCTCCAGGGCAACCGACGCCTCTACGTCGGTGCCGGCAACAAGCCCCTTGGCAGGATCGACCAGCAGTGGATCAAGGAGTGGTCGGTCAACAAGATCCGCTTCGAGAACGGGTTCCTTCCCACCGGCGTCTACTGGGTTGCCATCTTCGAAGGCCTCCAGCCGGTCAGCAATCTGCTCTGGACCCTCCAGGTCACCGAGGACCCTCCTCCTTCACCGCCGCCCGGCGGGAACGGCTCTGGCCAGCTCACGACGACCCTCGAAAAGGTGCCCATCCTCAACCCGGGAGGATCCAGCGTCGAAGAGGGAAGCAAGAGCGGTTTGCAACGTATGCCCGGTGCGCCCGGCGCCGTCGTCCCCCAGAAGCCTCTGCAGCTGCAACGCCGCATGCAGTCCCCCTCACGCGTGAAGACCCTCCAGCCCAAGAACGGCACGATTCGAAGCCCGAGCCAGGCTCCGACCAACGAAGCGTTGAAGACGAAGAACCTGAAGAAGCAGCGCCGGCCGGCCGCGAAGCCAACCACGACACCCTCCATCGCCCCGGTGCCGGAAAAGGCGGAGGAAGATGCGACCCTGCTGCAGCCGGCTCGACAACCGTCGCGGATCAAGTTGCAGCAGGAACGTTGAATTGAACCAGCCCGGTTGTCTGCGCTGGGTACGCGTGGAGGAATGCTCTAGCTCTCCGCGGGTGGGTCGATCACGGGGATGCGATCGCAAGGATCTTCGCGATCGATGGGGCGGGTGACGTAGACGAGGTCGTAACTAGAGAGCTGATGGCGCTCGTCGTCGGCCCAGTGCTGCCAGTCGTCGGGGCTGGCCTCGACGAAGGCGATCGAGAGTGTCTGCGCGCCCGGCTCGAATTGGGCCAGTGCCCAGGGGATCGCACGCTCGCGGCGAGCGTGGGCGCGCCCGACGATCAGCACGGCCCCGTCCTGGGTGGCGGCCGCTCGGATTGCGTCGGCCATCCACGCGTCCCAGATCCGTTGGATTTCGACCATGCGTGGGATCAAGTCGAGGGGAATTCGGTTGCAATGACCCTCGCGGATCTCTTCCTCGAGATCTGCCTGAGAGGCCTCCGGAAGCGGGCGCGTCGCGATCTCGCGCACGGGGCCGGAGGGGAGGGCTTGTAGCCCCTCCGCCGTGAGACCCTTCCGCAAAGCCAACGGCACCTGGGCTGCAATGATCGGCATCCCCGCGTCGAGGCCCGCTGCGAAGATCGGCTCGTACAGGGGCCACGCCGGCCAGCCGCTCTGATCCCACTCGACGACACCTCGCAGCGCCTCCGGATCCGCCCTTCCCGCCGCTTGGAACTCGGCAATGGCGTCCCGCACGTCCGCGCCCAGCATCTCGAATGCCAGCGCGGGTCGACGTCCGCGAGCTGCAAGCTCTCTCAAGATGCCAGCTTGCAGCCTGTGGTGGTCCGGGTTGTCGTGGTGCTCGCCCAACAACACGTAACGTGCGGCGAGAATCTCTTCCCATACTTCTGCTTCGGTGATCCAGCGCTCCGCGTCCGGGTCGAAGGCGACGAGTCCTTCAGCCGGGGAGAGGATCGCTGCACGCCAGGCACAGGCCCCGCAGAGCAGAACGCAGAGCGACCCCGCCATAACGAGGCGAATCGGCCGACGCAACCGCCCCACTGTGTCGTTCTCGGCCTTCATCGCGCCTCGCGATGTCAGTGCCGGAACTTCTTGTGGCATGCCACGCAGCCTTCTTCGAGCATGGTGGTGGATGCGGCAAGGATCGTGCCGATATCCTCTTCTTCTGCGGCGGCCTTCATGATGTTGGCGTTGTCAGCTACGGCGCTCAGGAAGCCACGGAATTTTCGTCGCTGGCTTGGGCCTCCGAGACCAAATGCGTCCTCGAGGGCCTCGTCTGTGCCAACGATCTCGGTAAGGGCAGCGAGCTCACCGGCCCGCGTACGCAACAGATCGAAATCGCGGATCATCATACCGCGCGTCATGTCCTGCCACGACGACAGGAAATTCGTCATGTACAACACGGAATCGCGCAGACGGCTCTGTGGATCACGGAAGGTGGCGTGGCAGCCCACGCAGGCGTTTCCAACCAGGCCCTTCTTCGCGGCGATGACGGCGGACGGGTCCTGATTTCGGACGGCCAGCGAGATTTCGCGGGACGCCTGTTCCTGGGCCACGAGGAAGGCGTCCCACACCGCATCCTGGTTACGATCCATCCGCAGGGATTCCAGATCGAGCAGGCGCATCCGAACGGCTCGCGAACGCAATCCGCGAGATGCATCTTCGATCTCATCCCAATCGTCGAGCGCCAAACCCTCCGCGATGCGATCGAGCGCGTTGAGGTTCGCCAGCATGTCGCCCACCAGGGGGCGAAGCTGAGCGGACGCTTCGATGGGTGCGAGGGCGATGAACGCCGCTACGGACACCAGCAGTGCGGCGTCGAGCATCTTCATTCGGAGGGAACGAACTGGATTTCGATGGCTCAGTGTTGAAGTCGACATGCGGGGAGTATAAGAGGATCCCCCGTGGCGATCGATACGCCCGGACGGTTCTCGAAGAGTTCCTCGAGGTTTCGAGCACCGGCGACCCTATCTGGCTGTAGACATGGTGCAATCGAGGATGCCATCGTCGAAGATCTGGCCGATCAGCAACCGGTTGCCGTCCACGGCGGCGACGCTCGATGCGGAAACCTCTTCGCCGAGATCGAGGTACACCTCGCGCACCACGCCGCTCTCTGGATCCACGCGAAGCACCTGGGACGGGGAGAGGAGCCCCGGATCCTCGGCATGGGCGCCCACCGCCAGCATCTTCGGATGGGAGCCGATCCAGAGCGCGCCGTCTGCGGCGACCTCGACGTTGTCGAGTCCACTGCCCGTTGCAATTTCGCGTAGGAAATGGAGCGCGCCGGAAACCGGCTCACGCTCGTAGACGCGCACCACCTGCCCCGTCGTTTCAGCCACGTAGATCCGCCGCCCATCCGCGCTCGCGTTGATGCCGTTCGGGTACTGCAGCCCTTCGATCGCGGGCTGGAAACGCTCGCCATCGAAGTAGACGACCCGGGCCCGCGCCAGGCGCAGGTAGGTCTCCAAGGTCTGCCCGAGCCCCGGCGGGTTGGCGTGGGTGTTCGTCAAGTAGAACCGGTCGGGCCCCACTCCTACGATGTCGTTGGGCATGACCAGCAGCTCGTCATCCTCGAGTGTCGTAGGACGACGCACGAGATCTTCCCCTTTCAGATCGAACACGACGATCTTGTGCCGGCGCCCACCCGCACCATCCGGTGGATGATTCACGACGAAGAGAACCTCGCGCCCGTCCGGCCCGCGCCACAGGCTGATGCCGTGTGGCTGGAAGTCGATACCCGCGTCCGGCGTCAGGTTCACGAGACCCTTCTCCGGATCGTCGAGGGCGTAGGCCAGGATCGCACCGGGCACCGACTGCCCGGCCATGGCCGCGCGGCGGTTCGCCGCGGACACGTAAGCCACCCGCTTCTCCGGATGGATCGTGAGATCCTCGGGCCCGGGAGCGCCGGCTACGAGTCGGCAACTCCCTTCGAAATGGGGTTCGAGAGTGCGGAACTGCCCGGCATCCACGAGCAGCTTTCCGAACCAGGCTGCCACGAACAGGACGAGGAGAACGAGTCCCAACAATACTCTTCGACCCATTTCCGGCCCTCTCTCTGTTTCCGAATGATCTGTTCCAGGCTGTGGTTTCAAAGCGCTCTATGACGTTCCCGGTGATTCGGTAGCGGACAACGCGCTCGTTCAGATGAGCGGTCCATGGTCGAGCTGCGGGAGCACGTGGCGTGCGAACAGGTCGCATTCCGTCGCGTGCGGATAGCCCGAGAGGATGAAGGCCTCGATCCCGAGCTTCTCGTAGGCCTGGAGCTTCGCGAGCACCTGATCGGGATCGCCAACGATGGCGGCGCCGCAGCCCGAGCGCGCGCGTCCGACGCCCGTCCACAGGTTCGGCTCAGCGTAGCCGTCGCCAGCCGCGCTCTCGCGCAGCTCCGCCTGGCGACGCACGCCCACCGACTGCGAGTCCAGAGATTTTTCGCGAATCTCCCGGCCCGCGTCGTCGTCGAGCTTCGAGATCAGGCGATCCGCGGCGGCGCGGGCTTCCTCCTCGGTTTCGCGCACGACCACATGGGCGCGATAGCCGAAGCGCAGCGTTCGGCCGTGCTTCTCGGCGCGCGCGCGCATATCGCGCAGGTTCTCCTCGACGGCCGGCAGCGTGTCGGGCCACATGAGGAAGACGTCCGCACCCGCGGCAGCCACCTCGCGTGCGGGCTCCGAGAGCCCGCCGAAGTAGAAGGGTGGGCAACGTCCGGAGACGGTTCGCGCGCCCGGCGGGTCGAGCGACAGATCGATGAACTCGCCGTGGAAGTCGACGGGCTTGCCGTCGAGGAGCGTGCGCAACACCTGCATGATCTCGAGCGTGCGCGCGTAGCGCTGTCCGCTCTCGAGCGTCTGCCCCGGAAGGTCCGAGGAGATGATGTTGACGGTGAGTCGCCCACCGAGCATCTGGTCGAGCGTGGCGAGCTGGCGGGCGAGCTGCGGCGGCCAGAGTTCGCCACAGCGCACGGCGACGAGCAGTCGGATCTGACGCAGCAGCGGCGCCACGCCACCGGCGAAAGCGATCGAATCGATGCCGAGGCCGTAGCCCGAAGGCAGCAGCATGTTGTCGTAGCCGTGGCGATCGGCCGTCAGCACGATGTTGCGGCAGTGCTCGTAGGAGGAGCGCAGTGCCGGGTCGGGTACGCCGAGGAACTCGTAGTCGTCGTCGCAGAGCGCGGAGAACCAACTGACTTCGACGGTCATGGCAGGGGAACTCCTTCGGAAGCTTGCACGATGGCGTAGACGTCCTCACGCGTGAGCCGAACTTCGAGGGCGCGCGCCGCGTCGCGAATGCGGCCTGGATCCATCGAGCCGACGATGGCAACGGGCGCCGCGGGGTGGGCGAGCACGAAGGCAACGCACAGCGTGGCGCGGTCGACACCCTCGCGTTCGGCGATGCGATCGAGTGTCGAGAGCAGTTCCTGGGTGAATCCCTCGCCCGAAACGAGTCGCCCACCCGCCAGCGGGCTCCAGGCCAGCGCGGTCGTATCGTGCTGCATGCACTGGTCGAAGGTGCCGTCGCGCATGGGTGCGAGATGGCCCGCGGAAAACTCGGGCTGGTTCGTGGCGATCGGGAACGGCAGGTGCGCCCGCAGCGCGTCGACCTGCGCGGGCGTATGGTTCGAGACGCCGACCTCGGCAACCTTGCCGTCGCTGCGCAACCGGTCGAGTGCGGCGGCGACGGCGGCCGGGTGAGCGTAGAGATCCGGCCGGTGGATCTGGTAGAGATCGATGCGCTCCACCCCGAGACGCTTGAGGGAGGCTTCGCAAGCTGCGCACAGCGCCGCCTCGCTCGAGTCGTAGGGTATCGGCGGGCGGATGCCGCCCTTGCTGGCCAGCACCATGCGATCGCGCAGCGCGGGTGCGTCCGCCAGCACGCGGCCGAGCAACTCTTCGACGGCGCCGAAGGCGGTGCCGCCCCAATCGAGACCGTAGACGTCGGCGGTGTCGATCAGGTTCATACCGGCATCGAGGGCCGTTTCCACCCGCTCGCGCGCCTGGGCGACCTTCATGTCGACGAGCCTCCAAGAGCCGAAGGCGAGCGGGCCGACCTGCCGATTAGATCCGATGGGGCGGGGGCCGGTGCGGACGAGGGATTCGTTCATCTCGGAATCGTACACGAGGCGCCACCGCCAAGAAGCCTCGGACGGGACTTCGTGGAGGGCGCTCGAACGCCGCTTGACGGCAAAGGGCGCGAAGGACTCCATCTGGCGATAGAATCTGCGCTCGAGCAATGAAGTTCCTGCCCGCGCAACTCCAGGCCCTGCTTCTCGAGCCCGAGATGCGTCGCAACACGACCGCGTTGCTCAAGTACGTCGCTTTCCTCGCGGCCACGGTGGCGGCCTTCTCGGTGCTCTTCCACGTCATCATGCTCTACGAGGGGAAGTATCACTCGTGGATCACGGGCCTCTACTGGACGCTCACGGTGATGAGCACGCTGGGCTTCGGCGACATCACGTTCGAGAGCGATCTCGGTCGCGCCTTCAGCATCTTCGTCCTGGTGACGGGGATCATCACCTTGCTGATCGTTTTGCCCTTCGCCTTCATTCGCTACTTCTACGCCCCGTGGCTGGAAGCCCAGATGCGCTTGCGCGCGCCGCGCACCGTGCCGGACGAGCTGCGCGACCACGTCATCATCTGCCACAACGACACCATCTCCGCCGGCCTGATTCCGCATCTCGACACGCACTCGATCCCCTACCGCGTGATCGAGTCCGACCCGACGATCAGCGCGAACATGCACTCCGATGGCATCTCCGTCGTGGCCGGCGAAGTCACGGACGCCGCAACCTACAGGGCCCTCGGAGCCGAACGTGCGAGCCTCATCTTCGCCAACCTGGGAGACGCCACGAACACCAACGTGATCCTCGCCGTTCGCGAAGTCGCGCCGGAAGTTCCCATCCTCGCGCTCGCCGACGACGACGATTCGATCGACGTGCTCGAGCTGAGCGGCGCTTCGCGCGTGCTGCCGCTCAAGCGCGAGCTCGGTGAACACCTGGCGAGCCGCGTCAGCGTCGGAACACCCAAGACCCATCGCGTCGGGCGCTTCGTCGACCTCGTGATCGCCGAGTTTCCCATCGAGAACACATCGCTGGCGGGGCGAACGATCCGCGATACCCGCCTACGCGAGCTGACCGGGCTCAGCATCGTCGCCGTATGGGAACGAGGGAAACTCGTACCCGCAGGCCCGGAGACGGTGCTCTCCGCGCACAGTGTTCCGGTGATCGTCGGCACCGAAGAACAGATGCTGGAACTCGATGCGCTCTTCGTGATCTACCACCCCAACGAGAACCCTGTCCTGGTGATCGGCGGTGGCAAGGTCGGTGGCGCGGCTGCACGCGCACTTCGCGAGCGCGACGTACGCGTCACGATCCTCGACAAGGACGAGGCGAGCGTGCGCCAGCTTCAGGACTCCGCCGACCGCATCGTCGTCGGCGACGCCGCGAGCCTGGACGTGGTTCTCGACGCTGGACTTCGGGATGCCCCATCGGTGGTACTCACCACCAACGACGATGCGACCAACATCTTCCTCGCAGTCTACTGCCGCCGCTTGAACCCCGACGCGCGCATCGTCAGCCGCATCACCGAAGAATGGAACCTCGAAGCCATCCACCGCGCGGGTGCCGACTTCGCGCTCAGCCACAGCTCGCTTGCGAGCAAGCACCTGCTCTCCGAGGTACAAGGGAGTGAACTGGTCGTTCTCGGCGAAGGTGCAGACCTCTTCGTCGAAGACGTGCCCGCGAAACTCGCGGGGAGCACGCTGGCCGAGAGCGGCATCGGCGCGCAGACCGGCCTCAACGTGATCGCGGTGCGCCTCGACGGCGAATCCATCACGAACCCTGCGGCAGACGTCGAGCTCCGCGCCGGTGCGGAGCTGGTCATGCTCGGTACGGTCGAGCAGCATCAGGATTTCGCCAGACACTTCGGCTAGGAGACCTGTCGCCAGGTCCTAGCCCCAATCCGTCATTGGATCCGGGCCCCTGAGGGTATCGGTCCGGGTCAGGCGGCGAGTTGTTCGATGGCCCGATTGAATCGTTGGCGGGTGGAGGCCTCGGCAGCGATCCGCAGCTCGGCGCGCCCCTGAGGC
>JAAETT010000330.1 GCA_024228115.1 bacterium | reverse complement strand
TGTCCACCCTCAAACCAGGGTCGCCGAACTCACGCCGCGCCTCTGGAAAGAGAACTTCGCCGACGCTCCCCTCGGGCCCCTGACAGGCTGAGACCCCGCGATACGGGCTGCAACCACGTCCGAGGCTGGCCGCTTACGCCTCAGGGGCGCGCCGAGCTGCGGATCGCTGCCGAGGCCTCCACCCGCCAACGATTCAATCGGGCCATCGAACAACTCGCCGCCTGACCCGGACCGATACCCTCAGGGGCCCGGATCCAATGACGGATTGGGGCTAGGTACCATTCGGAAGAGAACGAGGAACGGCAAGATGTCGTATTTCCTTGACTTCCGACCCTACGGAACCCTCTGGTCTCACCACGGAATCGCGATCCGTGACGTTGATACAGCAACACGCTTCTTGGAGCAGGTTCGCGCGCGAGTAGCCGATGGCAACTCCCTTTCCGAGGTCCTGGCTTCATATATGCCGGAAAAGGCAAAGCTGAATTCAGTCGGGGTTCAACTCATTCGGTGGTTGGAGATCAAACGAAGAGCAGTCGAAGCCCACGACCTCTCCCCCACGTACCATCGGGAACTGAAGAGGTACGCGCGGGAGGGCGGGGAGTTCTCGTATCTGGCCCATTACTCTGTCTACGAGATCGATTTCGCTGCATTAGAAGATTGGTCACTCTGGCTCGCCGACCGTGGTCTCTCCCCTAAAACTCGCCGCAACGTTCTAGTCCCTTGTCACACCAAAAGCTGGGGGTAGAGTCGTCGCAGTTTCACGCGGGCTTGTTGGGTCGTGAATTGCCAGTCGACGCCCTTCGTCGTTCGGTTGCGATCGTCTTGCCAGGCTTGGACTTGGCGCGTGAGA
>JAAETT010000329.1 GCA_024228115.1 bacterium | reverse complement strand
CAAGTCAATCCGATACCGCTTCTTCGACATACGGGCCCCATGAATCGGCCCGCGACACGGCGAGAACCGATTGGCTGCGGGGGACGCAGTGCTTAGCATGACAACACTTCCGCCTTTGGTCGATACAAGGGACTAGCGCTCCGGTCCTCTAGCTCGCGCCAACTGGAACGCGCAACTCAGTTTCGCATCATCTGGCCGCCTCGGGGAAGGACTTTCCTCTGCCGCGGAAGCCTATTCCGCCCCGGTCGGGGCCAGGAACCTGAACGAGAGCGTTTGTTCCAGAGAAATTGGTGATTCATTTCAGACGGTTGAAGCGTTACCAGAATACACCGTGAGTGGCATGAAGCTTGCAATGGGAACGCATGGCTGGTGAGCGCTCGGATAGGCCGCGCGGAACCTGCCAACGACTTTGAGACACCTGGGTTCTTGATTTAGTGAGCACCTCCTGGCTGTAGGCCCTCGGTCGCGGGCGGGTTGATGTAGACGGCTTCGGGCAAGGATGCCGGTTGGGGGCATCCTCGCGGGAAGCGCT
>JAAETT010000328.1 GCA_024228115.1 bacterium | reverse complement strand
TCCGCCGGAATCCGGTCTTCCAGCGCTACGTAGCTGAACATCGAACCCTGCTCTCGATCGCTTCCCCGCATTCCCTCTACCCCCGCCTCTTTTCTACCATTTGAAGGAGTGAAGCACGGGGTTTTTCAGCACCCTGCTAACCGGTCGAAGAACCGCCGGAACGGCTCGAGCCCGCCGCAGCTCGTCAGGGCGTCGGCGGCGGACGGGTCCGGCCCGTCGACTTCTTGCTCTTCTTCTTGTCCTCGGCGCTCGGCTTCGACGGAACCTCGGGCTGGGGATTCAAGGCGCGGATGCTTCCTTTGGACGGCAGCTCCCGTTGCGGGTTCCGGGGCGTTATTCGGCCGGACCGGTCTGCCTGGGTCTTTGGCCCGGCCGGGGCCTTCCGGTGGGCCGAGGGAGCCGTCTTCTTCGGATTGTCCTGGCCCGCAGCCTCCGGCCAGGGCTGGCCGGTATGCACCTCGTCTTCGTAGTTGGGTAGCACCGTGACGTGGAGGCTCTTGCGGTTGTTTGCCGGGTGGGCGTCCGAGATCTGCTTCGGCTCGTTGACGATGCACTCGACCTGGCGCGGGCCCTTGCCCTGGGCCAGCCAGGTCGCCTCGACGGTGCCCTGGACCGCGATCGAGAACTCCGGCGCACCCAGGAAACCCGGGTCCCGTTTCTGGATCTTCGTCCCCATCGGCAGGGTCACCACCTCCTGGCCGATCGGCTGCCCATCGACCTCGAGGCGGACTGGGAAATGCTGCTCCGACATCGCCTGCCACAACTCGTGGCCATCGGTCAGGAAGACGTGCCAGGTGCACGCCACGCGCAGCTTCTCGCCTTCCTTGACGGTGGGCATCGGGGACGCGGCCTTCAGGTCGTGGACCCAGACGTCGAGGAAGTCCCCCGCGCGGGCAGGCGACGACGCGACCAGACCCAGGACCAGCAGCCGCAGGACGTTCCCACGGGTCGACCAACGATTCTTCACGGCGATCCTCCCTCGCTCCCTCGACCCGCCGCGGAGCGTCGGGCCCTTTGGGGGAGTGTCGGCCAGAACCGGCCGTCGGTTCAAGCGGGTTCCCGGAAGCCTGTTGGGCAGCACTTGCGTGGCAGGATAGCCAAGCTCCCGGGGAGAGTTGCCAGTCGGATCCGGCAGGGCGGAGGCCGAATCGCTGAGCTACTCGACCATCCCCTCGAAACCCCCGGTGCAATCGACAGGGGTGTCGTTTCGATGGCATTGAATCGGCCGACGCCACGATGCGGCGCCTCTCCACAGCGTCTCGAGACCAGAATGCCGAGCGAGGGCATCTACAACCGAGCCGGCACACGGCAGTGATCCGGCTCTATTCAGGCTGGCTTCGACGCCAGCACGAGGCCTCCGTAGGGCAACGCGCCCTTCGCCTCTTCGCCCAAGGGTCGGTGGTCGCGCAGGGCGAGTCCGCGCTTCTCGAGGTAGTCGCGCAGACGGTCGGTGAAATCGGGCACGACCGGGAATCCGAAGATCCAGGGCTCGCCGTAGACCGCCTGGCCCCCTCGCCGTATCCGCTTCCCGGCGGCGCTGTCCAACCACTCGCGGCTGAAGAAATCGAACGCAATGCAGCTCCCGGCCGGGAGACCCGCGACCGCGCGGAGGGTGCTGTCGATGGCGTGCTCCTCGAGGTACATCGTGACCCCTTCCCAGAGGGTGATGGTGCGCTTGTCGGGGTCGAAGCCATGGTTCTTCAGGGCATCGAGCCAGCTTTGTCGATTGAAGTCGCACGGAACGAAGACCACGCGCGAGGCGTCGAGACCCGCCTTCTCGATGGCCGCACGCTTGACGGCCTGGGTGGCCGGAGCATCGACCTCGAACAGGTCGACGTTTCGCCCCGCCAACAACCCATACGCCCGCGTGTCCCAGCCGGCACCGAGGATGACGACCTGTGTTCCATCCGCGGCCTGCGTGAGCAGCGCGTGGTCCAGGAACTCGCATCGGGCTGCGACCGCCTCGAAGAACGGCGTCGGTCGTCGAGCGGGATACTCCAACCGGGGCGGAAGGTACCCCGACAGCCGCGCTGCCCACACGAACGGCTTCATGAGCAGGACCATGACGACGCGATTCGTGGCCGGAAGACCTCGGGCGAGTGCCAGCGCTGCGGGGTCGGGACGGCTTCCAACCAAGTGATAGAAGAGGCGCTCGATGAACGGCGCGTAGGCGGTCCCCGAAACCCGGCCGCGAGAGGCCACGATCGGGACCATGTAGAAGACCAATCCCGGTAGGAGCAGCGGCGTGAACATGACCATCAGGGCTGCGTAGATCACCAGTCTCATCGCTCGTAGCTCCCGGCTCTACCCGCCGGATCGGTCGAAGAGTTCCACGGCGGCGAGTCAGCTCACCGCTGACGCGACCCTGCCTTCACCTCAGCGGAAACCGTCTGCATCCCCTCCTGCTCGTCCCTAGTGTTGCACATCGCGTCCTTCGAGCCTCCGCGGACAGTTCACCGCTGACTCACTCGATCCCAAGCCGCTTCATCTTCTTGAAGGCCGCACGCCTGCGCGAGATCGCCGACGGGGACAAGGTCGTCTCCAGCGGGATTGAGAGCATCAAGCTTCGAACCGGGTCGGGGGTTCGAAGCCTGGGGCTCACTCCCGGTCGGTGGCGGGATTGACGTCGCCAGCGACGTCAATCGGACCCGTTCCGACCCGTTTCGTGCGGTTCCGGTCCAACGCAACTCACCGAAGTCGCTGAAATCAAAGGACTTCGGTCCCGTTTTCAAGACCGCTGCCTTCAACCACTCGGCCACCTCTCCTGGCCGAAAGGTTGGCGAGTTCGGTCAGTTACCGAGGCACGATTCAGGCCCCGTGGGGTGTGACGTCGCCGTTGGCGTCGCCTACCCGGGAGGTCCACTCCAATGCCGTGGAGCGATCATGCGCCCCTCAACCTCACGGAAAGCCATCAATTCTGACCGGCGGAGTACGTGGCCAATCTGATGGAATGGGCCGCTCCGTAAGGCTGGAGTTCGTAGGGGAAGGGACCGCCGACAAGGCGGCTCCCTATTGGTGAGGGCCGTCACGCGCCTGAGAGGTGCTTTTCTCGAAACATCAATCGATGACTCCTTCCTCCAGACCAAAGCTTCGCTTCGCTTCTGCGAGTCGGGTTCTGCCCGTGGCGGCCATCGCGCTGTCAGTTGGCATCGCGGCCGGATGGTTGCTGCGCGGAGTCGACACCGGCGACCCAACAGCGGCTTCGCGCAGCGTTGCGCTTGCGACACGAGCCCCTCAGGCGGTACCTGGAACGAGGATCGACGCGCCCCGCCCGCAGTCGATCTCGGTGCATGGCACCGATCGCGACGATCACGATCCCGACACCGGACGTGACGATGGGCCGCGCCAGGAACCGCAGCACGTGCCTCACGACGCGATCGCGAACGCTTCCGCCTACGAGCCGTTCATCGAACTCGATGAAACCGATCCCTACGTCGAAGAAATCGACGCCAAGCAGCGGACCCTCAATCGCCGCGAGGACTTCCTGGCTTTTGGCGATGGTCCGGTTGCTCGCAGCCGAAGCGTCCAGGTGGCACTCAGCGCCCGCAACCCGCAGACGGAGTGCTTGCCGCTCGGTGCGGCGGGCTGTCGCCGTGACCTCGACTGCTGCGGCGCTGGCGCGTGTCGGACCCGAGCGGGACAAATCGCCGGGTTCCTGGAGTGCACCAAAGTTCGTTGATCAACCGTTCGTCGCGATTGCAGCGCGGGATTTGATTGTGTTGCGCGATCAAATGGGCGCAGGCCAATCCGAATCGGATGGGTCAATCCCTGAAGCTGATTTGCCCTGGAGGTACTGACATGAGAGGGTCGTTCGAGAGCCGGCACCGCCCGCGCCAACTTGCAACCGCATGGATCGTGGGAACTTGCGCCGCGGCCCTGGTCTGGGGTGGTGCCAGTTCGGCGACCGCCGAACCGAACCTGACCCCTCGGATCACGCAGGACGAGGTCGAGAATGGCTTGAGCCTGAGGGAGATTCGGAGCCACGGGCTGCGGGTCTTCTCCACTCCTTTCAACAAGGCCGACGGCCTCGGGGACGGTCCGATCAATCCACTCGACAAGATCAATCCCGGTGGCCGCCCCACGCTCAACGACAACGGAACCTTCCTGCGGATGAACGGCCTCGACAGCCAGACCTGTCTCGAGTGTCACAACTTCCGGAGCAATGCTGACATCCCGGCCGACTTCGCGGTGGGTGGGGTCGGTGGGGTCGGGGCGAGCGCCTTTCCGGGCGTGATCGATCCCGACATCGACGACTCCGACGACAAGGGATACGCGAGCATGCAGGGCCGAATGATCAACCCGCCATTCTCGTTTGGTTCAGGCGGGATCGAGGCGCTTGGCAAGGAAATGACGAAGGCTCTTCAGGCACTGAAGGCGAAGGCCGAGGCGAACCCGGGCGTGGAGATTCCGCTCGTCGCGAAGGGCGTGGAGTTCGGCACGATCTCGTTCGACGGAGTCGATTTCAACACCGACGGTGTCGAGGGGGTCGATACGGATCTGGTCGTTCGACCCTTCGGACGCACCGGCTGCTGCGCCACCGTGCGGGAATTCGATATCGGCGCGATGCAGTTCCATCACGGCATCCAGCCCGTCGAGGTCGTGGGTGAGGGCGTCGACGCGGATGGAGACGGAATCACCAACGAACTGCTGGAGGGTGAGCTCTCGGCCCTCCATGTCTTCCAGGCCTCTCTCGAGCGGCCGCACTCCCAGCGGCGAATGCCCAAGAATGCCAGACAAGGGCGCCGCCTATTCGACGAGATTGGCTGCACATCCTGCCACAAGCCGGTACTGCATACGGACAGCAAGTTCCTCGAGCTTGCCTTCCCCGAGGTCCCTGAAGATCCGGATGCCAACGTCTACTTCTCGATCAACCTCACGCGCCAGGCACCGGGTTTCCGGAAGAGCGGATCTGGGGTGGCGGTGCCTCTGTTTGCGGACCTCAAGCTCCATGACATGGGACCGGGCCTCGCCGAGGGCGATGGCAATACCATGTTCACGACCGCAAGGCTCTGGGGGATCGCCGACACCGCGCCGTACATGCACGACGGCCATTGCCCGACCCTCGCCGACGCGATCGAATCACACGGGGGTGAGGCCCAGGACGCATCCGACGCATTCAAAGCGCTGAGCGAAACCGAGAGGAGCCGGCTACTGGATTTCCTGGGGACACTGCGAACCCCGAGCCAGCCGAGCAAGGGGCTCGTCAAGGGCTCCGGCGTTTCCGAGAATTCGCGGTCGCACCGGCAACACCGTCGGAAGGACCGTTGACGCCCGCCACTGCGATTGCATTCGCTTGGGATACGAATCCCGAACGGTGCCCCGCGGTTGCTCTCGAAGGCAGCAACCACGGGCACTTCGCAGGGAACGCTGGCTGCTGGGACCGCCTCGGCGCGATTGCCACGCATGGGCGTTCACCCTGCGTACACGGCTGCACCGTCGCCGAACACCCAATGCAATCAAGCCCGCCATCGTGAGCAGCCCCGTTCCAGGTTCGGGAACGGGCTGCAGTTCCACACTGCCGGGCGCGGGCGTGGCGAGCACGATGAAGTCCAGCGCGTTGTCGTCCTGGTCCTGGTCGGCGAACAAGCACGCGAGGCTCGAGCCCGCGGGCACGGAGAATCGACCGAGCTGCGTGTTCGTCCCGCGCAGCGAGGAGGTTGAGACCCTGCTGCTTCGATCTGCGCAGAACGCAGTTGTCTGTCTGTTGGCAGACAGCGTCTGCGGCTATCGCCACAACTCACTGGTTCTTTGGGTCCCGGAGATGGTCGAAGAGGTAGGCGTTGCGCAGTACTTCAGTCGTCTCGGTACCTGGACCCGCCGGGAATGTAGATTCCAACTGCCTTACGCCGTGTACAAGTCCTGTTGTGCGATCTTGGGGCTCAATCGGTGCTCGCCCCGCTCGCCTCTTTGCCCACCCTTGTTCGAAGTCAGTGGCTCTCGGGTGTCCGCCATTTGACGTCGCTAGCGACGTCAAATGGCGGTCGTTCTGTGCGGTATTGCGCGGTTCCGGTCCGACGCAACTCACCGAAGTCGCTGAAATCACAGGCTCTCCGTCCCGTACTCAAGACCACTGCCTTCAACCACTCGGCCACCTCTCCGGTGCGAAAGGCTGGCAGCGGGTCGCCATTGCGGTCTCCCAGGGCGACCTCTCGTCACCTCCCCGGGAAGTTGAAGAACGGGAAGATCGGCAGGAACCCGTTATCGGCGAAGTTGAGGAAGCCGAGCTGAACGCCCTCGATTCTCGTGGTCATGTTGATGACGCCGATCTGGACCTTCGAGCGCTCGGAAAGGTTGAGCCCGCCCACGTCGACCATCGAGAAGTCGTCCACAAGGTTCAGGACGCCGACGTTGGCGCCGTTGGCCATGGTGTGGACCCGGTTGAAGAAGGCCGCGTTGAGCCCCCGGTCGCGGCCACGGTGCAGGTTGACCACACTCGCGGCGCAGCCCCGCAGATCGCCCGAGAGGTGGCCCACGCCAAGTACCCATCGCAAGCCCGTGAGATCGCCGGTCTTGCTCGAGGAGATCAGCCCCAAGTCGATGCCGCGAACGCTCCGGTTCTTTGCGGTGATCACCGCAAAGCGGACCCCGTTGACGTGGGGATCGTCTGGTGCCCGGAGGCCCGGCGCCGAGAATTGGAAGGGCGTCTCGGCGGACGCGCCCGCGGCGAGGCCAATCGCGACCCACACCAGGAACCACTTCACGGGGACCCTCCTAGTCCCTTGTATCGACCAAAGGCGGAAGTGTTGTCATGCTAAGCACTGCGTCCCCCGCAGCCAATCGGTTCTCGCCGTGTCGCGGGCCGATTCATGGGGCCCGTATGTCGAAGAAGCGGTATCGGATTGACTTG
>JAAETT010000327.1 GCA_024228115.1 bacterium | reverse complement strand
GAGCTTCTCCTCGACGCTGAGAAGCTCCTGGGCGGTCGAGGCCTGGCGTCCTATTCGAGACGGCTTCCGGTTCGTTCTACCAACTTGCCCTCGCCTCCTGGTGGTCCAACGGATGTTCGCTTCCCACCGAGATGTAACCAGCTCTTTGTATCCACACAGCACATTCATCAACTGCACCTTCCCGGGCGTCAGACGCTCCGTTTCGAGCAACTTCGGACCGTTGGTTGGAATGCAAACACACCTCGCCTGCGAAGTCTCCACGTTCAACCGGTTCAGACCGAACGGGAACTTGAGCCCACGCGATACTCCCTTTGCCGAACCCGCATCGGCCAACCGATCACCACTGGGGCTTCTTGCCCCTGAAACTGGCTTGCCATGCCGTCGGATTTGAGGGCAGCCGCCAAGGTGGAGACCTGGACGTTGTAAGGCGAAGAGGTCGCTGGGGGAGAGGAGAAGTTCGGAACCGAGGATGCGCAATGGAAACTCCGGAGGGAAGAGCTTCATGGAACCACACGAGTATGACAGGTCCGGTCCTTCGCTAGATTTTCGCCTGGCGGGACGGCGACCTGCGCTGCGGCCAATCTTGGTGACGTAGCGCGACTCTACCTTCCAGCCTGCTGGGTAGGCGTCACTGAACCCTTGCGATTACCTCACCCGCTTCGAAGCGATAAATCACAGAGGCGTCCTGGCAGTCGAGGGTGCTGCAAAGATCGTCGAGCCGCCTCACTCGATCGACCAGATCACGGGGGATGTCGCGCCGGGCTGCAAAGTTGCGAGCGCAAAATCGGGATCCTGGCGGGATCCCCTGAGTGACCGAACGCAGGAGGTCATGGAATTGAGGCTCGGTCATCCAGCAACTCACGTCCGACAGGGACCACTTGACCGGGCCGGTGACCCGCGTTCGAGAAACGAAGTCCCGCAGATCTCCGCACTGAACATCGAGGCGATCGAGTCCCTTCTTCGCCTGCTCGAAGCCTCCAGGGCCAAGATACGGAGGCAGCGGACTTCGAGGCGTGAGGACGCCGTCATACACGAGCCTCAGGACGTAGCTCTCTCGCACCAGATTGAACGAGGCGAACTCAAGCAACCGACGAACCAGGTACGCCCCCACGCTCCCGTCGGTAGAGCGAAGGAAACTCGGATCCTGGGCAAGCGGGTAGATCACAAGCGGGTGAAAGAAAAGCTTCCACCAAACGAGGCCGCGATCTACGTGATCTCGATGGGCATCGAGGAGGGATTGCTGTGCTTCCAGTGACGTCGCTTGAAAGAACGGCTCTGCCCAGTCCATGAACCCAAGGGCCTTGATCCCCCGCATGAATCGGATCATGGCGGTCTCCGTGCGGCCCGCGAAGAACACGCCGGCTTCGATCAGGCCTCGGCGATTGTCCCAGTACTTGCGAGCGCTTCTGGAGAGCGATTGACGAACCATCCGGTATTGATCGAGACGGTCCGGCGCATCGGAGATCCCGAGGAAACCCTGGAAGCCTTCCAGGTCGAACGCATCCATCGCGGCGGCTTTGAGCTCCAGATTGAAGACCTGCTCGGGACGGCGGTCGATGGCGACGAGTCGCTTTGGACCCGCCGTTAGCAGGCTCAAGGCACGTCCGCCGCCAGCTGCAACTGCGACCACCGTGTCATCCCCCGTGATCTCGAGGGCTGTCAGCTCCGATCGCGTGTCCTCGTTGTCGGCGCTGTAGAGCGGCCGGCGTCGGTACCCATCCATCATGGCGTTGGCGCCTCTTTGCGCAGCCGCTCGACCAGCCGGTACAGGTCTTCGCCCGAGCGTTCGAGCCTCATCGTCGCGAACACGGAGTCTGCGATCTGGGGGTCGTCCTCGATCTTCTTGAAGATCACTTCCGTGGCGGCGTCTCGCCCGCGTTGTCGCACCCACATCCGGTCCGGCTTCAGGATGCCATTCTCCTCTTCGATCTCGTTTGCGGCGAACTCGAGAGACTTGATCGGCTCACCGGAACCGGCCTTGAACAGATCGAGGCGCAGTAGAGCTAGGCGGTCCCGTTCCACGGTTGCGATCACCTTGGCGTATTGGGAGTCGTCGGGTGTGGTTGCCTCCACGACGAACGCGCGTTTGCCTTGCTCGACGGCATCCGGAAGTCGCCGAAGCTCGTATCGGCGCCAGTCATGGTGTTCCAGGTCCTCGAACGAGAGGTCGCTTCCGTAGAAGGAATCCCCTTTGTGCCCAGCCAGGACCCTGCGCGGACGGCGTAGCTCTCGCTGGTAGACCCACGTGTCGTTCCTGCCGTCGTCCTCCTCGATGATCAGCAGCGTGTTGCCTCGGAGGTAGGGGGGCTCAGTGAAGCGCAGGAGCGTTCGGCCGCGTCCATCGATCTTCTTGTAGACGACGTCGAAGGAGCGGTAGGTGACACGGTCGCCGTGGCGGTGGATGCGGAGGGTCACGCTCCGTACGGATGGGTAGTTGAACATCCGGTCGAACGCGGCCTGTACGATCTGATGCGGGGACGGATCGGCGGCATCCTTGACGACGTCGGGCTCTGCGGAGACAGTGGTCCACATCGCCAGAAGCCCGAGGAATGACGCGATCGCGCGTTTCACCGCCGCCTGCGCCTCACCGCATCGAGCCCCAGCCGGGCGAAACGGCTGCGCCACTCTCCGCGCGTCAGGCCGAGTTCGCGTCGAGCGGCCTCCTGGTTCCAGCCGTGGCGGCGGAAGGCATCGAGGATCTTCTGTGCGAGCAACTGGTCCTCCGAACTCAGATCCGGGTTCATGGCCACCAGCGCTTCGACCAGGTGAATCCGCTCGAGCGGTCCGTCGCCATCCCTCCAGAGGATGACGTTCTCCAGG